>CAMLPA010000210.1 GCA_946481605.1 uncultured Flavihumibacter sp.
TATTTGTACTTTTTACACTTATAACTTTAAACGCAAACTAAAGATAAGTGTAAATGTTACATTTGAGAAAAAAAGTTTACGGCACGAGCACGGCGCCGCACGCGTCCTATTTGTGTATATCTTAAGCCCTTACATAAAAAACTGGTTTCCCCTGCCTCGTAAGAAGCAGAGAAAACCAGTTGTGCCCGATGGGCTTCTTCTAATTTTTGATGTAAATAAAAGGCACTTCGCTACTTCTTGCCAGTTTGTTGAGCGATGGCACATCCTGATCCAGGACTTGTTTAAGTTTCTTCAATTCAGCATCAGCAGCCGCTTTCAGTTCTGCGAACACATCTTTTGCCTGCTTAGACGGGGCCATGTTGCCGCTTGCCGCCGCATCGAATACACCTGATATTTTATCGTTCAACCTTATCGGGTAGTTCAGCACATCCTGACCACTTTTCGCTTTGGTCTGGTGCAGTGTTTCCTCAATCGCGGTGATCCGTTTGTGGATACTGTCCGACAAAGGTTGCAGCGCCTTCCATTGCGTGGAATCGGTTCTATCTTTCAAACTGTTGAGCTGGTTGCGGACCGAGCGCACGTTCACAATAGCGTCCTGCACTTCTTTGAAAGTGGTTTTCACTTCTTTCAGGAAGGCGTATTGTGCTTCGTAATCTGCATTTGAAGTTGTGAAATTCTTATCGCCTGCAATCACGAAAGGCAGGTCCGTGGAATCCTTTCCGTACACGAAACGCGCGGTATAGCTGCCGGGCGGTACTTTCACTGAACCGGGCACACCGTTCCAAAGAATCATACCTTCCACCCGTTCGAGTGGTTCATCCTGCATGTTCCATACCCAGGTGTTCATGCCTTTCTTCCAGGGCAGTTGTTCTTTCTTGCCATTCGTTTCCACCGATCTGATCACGCTCCCGGATTTGTCTATGATTTTCACCAGCGCCTTTCCTGAATCAGTGGGCAGGTAATAACGGAGTACCGCGCCATTGGGCGGATTCATACCGGCATTCACCGGATCCTTCTGCTGGTAGCCAGCCATCCGCCAGGCGGTATCCGGCGCGAAGAAATAGGGCTTTCCCGCTTTAGTTACTTTATCGGCCTGCTGCACCACTGAAAGGTCGTCAATCATCCAGAAAGAACGTCCTTGCGTAGCCACGATGAGGTCGTTGTTTTTGATGGTAAGATCGGTGATGGGCACCATTGGAAGGTTTAGCTGGAAGGGTTGCCATGCCACCCCGTTGTTGTAGGAAATATATATACCGTACTCGGTGCCTGCATACAATAGTCCTGGACGTTTTTTATCTGCCCGCACTACACGTGTGAAGTGCATCGATGGAATACCGGTGGTGATTTTCTGCCAGGTTTTTCCATAGTCTTCAGTCCTGTAGATGTAGGGTACAAAGTCGTCCAGCTTGTAACGCGTTCCTACAATGTAGGCGCCTCCTTTTTTGAAGGGATCGGTTTCAATGGTATTCCACATCATCCATTCGGGGCAGCCTTTAGGTGTTACGTTCTCCCAGTTCTTCCCACCGTTCCTGGTGACATGCACGAGGCCATCATCGCTTCCTGTCCAGAGTACATCTTTTTCAACAGTAGATTCCGCGGCGGTAAAAATGGTGCAGTAGTATTCCACGGAGGTATTGTCTTTGGTGATGGGACCGCCACTGGAAGCCTGTTTGGATTTATCATTAGTGGTCAGGTCCGGACTGATCATTTCCCAGCTTTGTCCACCATTCTCTGTCACAAAAAGATGGTTGCCCGCGGCGTACAGGCGTTTGGGATCGTGGG
The DNA here is from genome assembly GCA_946481605.1 of uncultured Flavihumibacter sp. The sequence continues at coordinate 1,783 of CAMLPA010000210.1, forward strand.
GAGAGAAGAAAAGCGGGAAGTTCCATTGAAAGCGGTATTTGAGCACATCCGCTCCGGAACCGATGGGCACATCGGGCCACACGGAAATATTCCTGTTCTCTCCCGTTTTGTGGTCGAGCCTGGAGAGGTATCCGCCATAGTTGCCTCCATATACGATATCGGGGTTCAGCGGATCGGCCACTACGTATCCGGATTCGAATCCGGCGGTGGATTCCCAGTCGCTTTCCCCGATTTGTCCGCCATAGGTACGGTGTTTCAGGCGCAACGTACTGTTGTCCTGCTGGGCACCGAGAATACGGTATGGAAACGAATTATCTGTTGATACACGGTATATCTGTGCCGTAGGCTGGTTCATCATGGTACTCCAGGATCTTCCGCCATCCATGCTCACCTGCGCGCCACCATCGTCGGCGATGATCATCCGGTTGCCATCCAGCGGGTCTATCCAGAGATCGTGGTGATCGCTGTGTGGGGTGCCAATGTTCTGCCAGGCTTTTCCGCCATTGGTGGATTTAAGGAAGCCCACGTTCAAAACGTACACATCATCCTCTCTGGCGGGATCGATGAACAATTTGGTATAGTACCAGGCCCGTTGGCGGATGTTGTTGTCGCTGCTTTGGAGTTGCCAGGTTTCCCCGCCGTCTGCGCTGCTGAAAAGTCCGCCATGCGCGTTCTCGATCAGCGCGTAAATTTTTTGTGTATTGGAAGGCGCGATGGCTACGCCGGAGATGCCCCAGGTGCCATCGGGTAAGCCTTTGTTTTTATTCAGGAAATTCCAGGTTTCCCCGCCATCGGTACTTTTCCACAGACCACTTCCTTCTCCACCGCTTTCCAGGCTGTACGGTGTTCTGATGACACGCCAGGTGGAAGCGAACAGCACATTGGGGTCAGATGGATCCATCGCAAGATCGGATGCTCCGCTCTGGTTGTTGGCGTACAATACTTTTTTCCAGGTCTTACCGCCATCAGTGGTTTTGAATATGCCTCTTTCTTCATGTGGCCCGAACAGGTGCCCCAATACCGCTACCCATACCTTATCGGGATCTGTTGGGTGAACAATGATCTTTGTGATGTGCCTTCCTTCTTTCAGGCCGATGTTCTTCCAGGTTTTACCACCATCCACACTATTCCACATCCCTTGTAATCCTTCACTCACGTTGCCGCGCACTGTATTTTCTCCTTCACCTACATACAATATTGATTCATTAGAAGGTGCAACGGCCACCGAGCCGATCGTTCCTCCGAAATAGCCATCAGAAATATTCTTCCAGGAAGCGCCGCCATCTGTTGTTTTCCATACACCTCCACCGGTGGCGCCCATATAAAACAATTGCCTGTTCTTAAAACTTCCCGCAACGGCCGCGCTTCGTCCGCCACGCCAGGGTCCTACCAGCCGGTATTTTACATCGGAAAGAAAGGGCGCGACATGTGCCGTATCTTTTGCCACGTCGGATACAGGTTGTTTCTTTCGCTGCGCCTGCAGTACTATTCCGGGCATCATTCCCAGCAGACAACAAAAAAGCAATCTTCGCATTGGTGTCGTGTTTAGAAAAATGAAATTACAGGTTTTGGCTCCCGAAATAAAAAAAGGGTTGAAAAAACCGGAGCGTTATCCGTGTTTTTCCAACCCTGTATACGGTTAAAATACTTTTATCCTTCTATGGAACTCGCCGCGCCTTCATCTTTCTTTTCTTCTATTGACTTCTTCTCTTCTTTCTTTTTCTCTTCTTTGCTTTTGGCCTTATTGTATTTTTTCGCTTTGTTCTTATGCAATCCACCGAAACGAAGCCCTACATGGAAATCGGCTTGCTTCGATTCCCCCATCAGTGCAGACAATACACTTCCGGAACCAACAAACAGCGGACCGAACCGCAACGAGAGGCCTGCATTGAACTCGGTGAGGCCATTGTAATTCAAAGGCAGGTAAGCGCCAAAAGCGCGGCCCTCATAACGCGGGGTGAGTGTGAAACCGTTGTAATAAGCGGTATTGTAGGGCTTATTGTCTGTTTTGGCTAAGGAAAGCTGTGCACCACCATGCACGTAGAACTTGTTGCTTAGGCTATAATCCACATCCAATTGCAGGGACGTGGGCAATGCCACATCGTATTCAACATCGTTGTTAGTAGCAGCAGGTGTAAAGAACTGAGGGCGGGCATTGAAATATTGTTTGAACTCATCCAGGTCCTGGTCGCCAAGCTCAGATAGGGAGAGCCTTTCGGAGCCTGTGATATTAATATCGTAATCTCCGCTGCGTTGTACATCCCGCTCGTAATTGATTTTCCCGATATCCAACAGGGCCACGCCTACTTTCAGTTTGTATTTGTTCCTGTCTCTCCGCGACTGGTGTTTATCGCCATAAGTATGTTTTTCCGCATCGGGTCGCCATTCATACACGAACCCGATATCTCCGCCGAAGCCGGTGCTTTTCATTTCCAGCAGGTCCTCAGGATCGAAATCGGAGATGTTCACACCGCCGAAGCCCATGCCTATTCTTCCCGTGGTGTTCATCAGTTCCACATCATCGGCGATGTTGTTCTCCACGAGTGTGCCATTAAAATTGCCGATGTTCAGGTACATATTCGCGGCGCCGGCCAGGTATTTGGCCGTGAAACCACCTTTCAGAAAATGTTTTTCTTTCTGCAGCAGTGTTCGTGCGAAGCTTACGCCGAATTCCGTCCAGCCGTGTACAGCGAGCTGCATGTTTTCCTGCGACTGTATTGTATAGGGCAATGAGGCGTCGTTTTCAAAATCAGAGGTGAGTTTATCCACCAGCTTTCCATCCATATCACGGATATTGGTAACCGCACGCACCCTTGTAGTGAAGGCGATACCCGTTTTTTCACCGATCGACACCATCACCGAAGGACCATGTACCGTAAAGTTGGCCATGCCGCTGGAAGCGCCGGCATTGTGTCCGAACATCTGATTTTTGAGTGTATCGAACTCAAAAGAGTTTTTGAAGACATCTTTCAGTTTGAAAGAAGCCTGGTCGTTCCCAACATACGTGTTCAGTGAAAAAAGATTTACATCAAACCGGTAACGGCTGTCTGCGATATTGGCTGGGTTGAAAAAAACACCGTTCACACCGGTGTAATTACCGGCACGGTATCCGGGAAAATCCTGTGCCGCAGCAGGTAAAGCTGTAGCAACGGCCAGAGCGGCCATCCATGTTTTCATACGTACTTTTTTGGGTTGAGGTTAATACTGCTGCAAACCTACAGCGCGAAAGCGAACTATGCAATGCCCATCAGAAGGTATTTTTTGACCGCGCTTCCTTACTTTTGCCGCTCTAAAAACCTGCTCATGACCGGCATCGACCATGTGGAACTGGAAAAAGTGATCGTACACAAAGTGGGAAACCCCTCCAGGAACGAAGAACTGAAGCTATCCGTAAACCCGCTCACCCTGAACGATGAGATCGTTCGAGGCCTGCTGAACAAATACTTCCTGGGCGCTTTCAACGCCGATGAATTGTTTCGGTTTACCCATATCAGTGATGTGAACCTGAATGAAGTGTACAATTATGTAACGAAGATTTTTGATGATGGGGAGGCCTTCACTGAAGAGTCGTTCCATCTTGCGCAGTACCTCTATTCCAAATCAACACATGCGAGGGTCAAAGAAGGTGAACTATACGTGGTACTTTTCAACAAAGTACCCTTCCAGGGCGAAGAAACAAAGGCCATCGGGTTGTTCAAATCAGAAACAAAAGAGACTTTCCTGAAAGTATTCCCGCACGGGCAAAGTTATGAAGTGATCCACGAAGAAGGCGTCAACATCAATAAACTCGACAAAGGCTGCCTGATTTTCAGAAAGAACAGGGAAGAAGGCTATTTCTGTTGTGTAGTAGACAGCACCAACAAACAGAACGATACGCAATATTGGGTGCACGATTTTCTTCAGGTACAGCCATATTCAGACGCTTATCACCAAACAGACCAGTACCTCGATTTGTGTAAACAGTTCATCACCCAGGAATATCCCGAGAAATTCGAGGTCACCAAATCGGACCAGATTGATATGATGAACCGCTCGATGGAATACTTTAAAACGAAGGATCAATTCAATATGGAAGAATTCGCGCGGGAAGTGATGCACCACGAAGAGATCGTGGACACCTTCAGCGATTATAAACGCAACTTCGAACAGAACCGCGGCTTCGAGATCAACGAGGAATTCGATATCCACCTCGCCGCAGTGAAAAAGCAACAGAAAGTTTTCAAATCGATCTTAAAGCTCGACAAAAACTTCCACATCTACATCCATGGGCGTAAAGACCTGATGGAACGTGGTTACGACGAGGCCGTGGGGAAAAAATACTATAAAATTTATTTCGACGAGGAAGCTTAAAGGTTCTCCATCTGGTCGGGGATCGTTCTTTCCAGTT
>CAMLPA010000211.1 GCA_946481605.1 uncultured Flavihumibacter sp.
AATGGTTCCGTTGTCCGCCAACCGGCGGATAGGCAGAGCCGAAGAAATGGTTCCGTGGCCGAGTGGCTAGGCAGAGCTCTGCAAAAGCTCGTACAGCGGTTCGAATCCGCTCGGGACCTCCTCAAAATGACCACTGAAAGGTGGTCATTTTCGTTTTTAAGCAGGTGCCAGACTAATAATACCTTTTTTACGCAGTCGTTTGCGTTCCCATCTTCTTCCTTTAAACCGTAATTTGTTTGAACTGTACTTTCTCGCAAGGATAGTACAGGAAGGCCTTTGCTTAAAACCCGCTAACTTTAAAGGGAATTGCGTTGCTTATATGAATACCAGGACCAGCCGGACCATCAAACTCGTTATAGCCATTTTAGGCATTACCGTTATTGCGGGAATTTTCTTCAGCAATTCCGGTAAGGTGGATTACAATGCAGCAGTGAAACCATTGCTCAACAAGAAATGCATCTCCTGCCACGGCGGCGTAAAACAAAGCGGCGGCTTCGGACTGCTTACCCGCGAACAGGCATTGCAAAAAACTGAAAGCGGCCACCCAGCCATCGTTCCCGGAGACGCTTCCGCCAGTGAATTCATCAAAAGGTTGTCTCATCCCGATCCTGAATCCAGGATGCCCATGAATGCCGATCCGCTTTCCAAAGAAGAAATAGCCCTGCTTGAAAAATGGATCGACCAGGGCGCGCATTGGGACGATCACTGGTCGTATCTCCCTGTGAAGAAACCCCAGGTACCCGAACCAGGATTTTTATCCTTCTTCTCTCCCAAAAAAGATTGGGCCCGCAACGAGATCGATTTTTTCACTTTCGATAAAATGAAGGAACATGGATTGGAACCTTCTCCGGAAGCAGATAAGCACACTTTACTGCGCCGGGTGAGCCTGGACCTTACAGGTGTACCGCTGCCGGAAAAAGCGCAGGCTGCTTTTCTCGCAGACAATAGCGCCAACGCTTACGAAAAACTGGTGGATTCCCTGCTGAACTCACCCCGCTTCGGCGAACGATGGGCCGCAGTATGGATGGACCTCGCCCGCTATGCAGATTCCAAAGGGTACGAAAGAGATGGCGCCAGGCCCATCTGGCGTTACCGCGACTGGCTGATCAATGCTTTCAACAGCGGTATGCCTTACAACCAGTTCCTCGTAGAACAACTGGCTGGCGACCTGCTGCCGGATCCCACCGATGCGCAGTATATCGCGACAGCCTTTCACCGCAATACACAAACGAACGATGAAGGCGGTACCGATAATGAAGAATTCAGGAACGCTGCGCTCATGGACCGTGTGAACACCACCTGGGAAGCAGTGCTGGGCACCACTTTCTCCTGCGTGCAATGCCATAGCCATCCTTACGATCCTTTCTTTCATGAAGATTATTATACTTTCCTCGCTTTCTTCAACCAATCCGGAGACGAGGATTCTTATGAGGATTATCCGGTACTGCGTTCTTTTCAGGGTTCAGACAGTTCGCGGGCCGATTCGTTGATGACCTGGATGAAAAAAGCTTACCCTCAAACACAATCTACCTATTGGACCAAATTCCTGCGTACCTACCAGCCCGCCTACAATTCAGTGACCTGCGATGAATTCAACGGTGCCGCATTGCTGGATACAAAATGGCTGGGTATGAGCAACAACAGCACGGCCAGGTTACGCAATGTAAACCTTGACGGTGCCCGCCAGTTGATCATAAGGTATGCTACGGCTTTCAAACAGGCGCAATGGCAAATCAGGCTCGATAGTGTGAACGGCCCAATCCTCAGTACTATACAACTTCCCGCCACCAAACGTTGGGAGATACACCGTTTCAATATCCCCCCGGTACAGGGCACGCACAACCTTTATTTCGTATATGCCACGCCTGAACTGAAAGGCAATACGGAAAGCTTCGGGGTGAACTTTAGCTGGTTCAGTTTTGCGCCTGCTTTTCCTGAGGGTTTCCCCACTCAACAATACCTTTCCCTGCTGAATGCCCCTTCAGAAGTGATTCCTGTTATGGTGGATTTCCCCCAAAACATGCAGCGGAAAAGCTTTCTTTTTGAAAGGGGGAACTGGCTGGTAAAAGGAAAAGAAGTGCAGGCCAATACGCCGGTATACCTGGGCGCCCTGGAAGGAAAAGCACCCAAAACCAGGCTGGACATGGCCCAATGGCTTACCAGTAAACAAAACCCCTTAACGGCGCGGGTGATGGTGAACAGGTTGTGGGAACAACTCTTCGGAAGAGGAATCGTCGAAACCGTGGAGGATTTCGGTTCACAAGGCTTCGCACCCATCCACCCGGAACTGCTCGACTTCCTGGCCTGGGAATTTATGCATAACTACCAATGGAGCATAAAGAAAACGCTGAAAAAAATGGTGATGTCGGCCACCTACAGGCAACGGGCTGAACTGCGTACCGTCGACCTGGAAAAGGATCCCGATAACCGTTTCCTGGCACGGGGCGCAAGGGTGCGGTTGAGTGCGGAACAGATCCGGGACCAATCGCTGGCAGTAAGTGGCTTACTCTCTTATAAAATGTTTGGACAAAGTGTAATGCCTTACCAACCCGATGGCATCTGGCTCGCGCCCTGGGATGGGGCGAAATGGACCAAAAGTGAAGGCGAGGACCAGTACAGGCGTGCCATCTATACCTTCTGGAAACGGGGCAGCCCATATCCTTCCATGATCGCATTCGACGGGGCCGCAAGAAACGTATGCTCCGCACGCAGAATACGCACCAATACACCTTTGCAGGCATTGGTTGCACTGAATGATCCTGTGTATGTGGAAGCGGCGGAAAAACTGGCCGAACGGATGAAGGGAAGTGGAACACAATTGAAGGAGTGGATTGCAGCCGGTTACCGGTTGGCCATGGGAAAAGAAATTTCGGCTGAAAAAAGAGCAGTGTTTGAAGCGCTTTACCATAAAGCAATACAATCTCTAAAGGCGGAGAAAGCGGTGAAAGAAAAAGAAGCGCTGAAACTGGTGGCGAACGCTTTGTTGAACATGGATGAATTCATTACAAAATCATGATGTGGCATGCAAAAGAAACCAACGCAAAATATTCATGAAGAAGCGCTGAAAATGGGAATGCAGTTCCAGACGAGGAAGCATTTTCTGAAGCAATGTGCCACGGGAATGGGACTATTCGCCTTCGGCTCGCTCCTCAATGGTTGTGATCTTTTTTCCGGGAATACGTCATCGGGGATGGTGGACCTTTCCAACCCGCTCGCGCCGAAACCGCCGTTATTCCCGGGAAAGGCCAAATCGGTGATCTACCTCCACATGGCGGGCGCGCCTTCACAACTGGAACTCTTCGATTACAAACCCGACCTTATGAAGTTGGATGGATTGGATTGTCCCGCTTCTTTGCTGGAAGGAAAACGATTCGCCTTTATCAGAGGCGTGCCCAAAATGCTGGGTCCGCAGGCCAGTTTTCAGCAACGTGGACAAAGCGGGGCCTGGGTTTCAGAACACCTGCCGCATTTTGCAGGCGTAGCCGATGAGGTTTCTTTTCTGAAAGCGGTTCATACCGATCAGTTCAACCACGCGCCGGCCCAACTGCTGATGCATACCGGAAGTCCGAGGCTTGGGAGGCCCAGTATCGGCGCCTGGGCCACGTATGGATTGGGTTCTGTGAACAGCGACCTGCCAGGATTTGTAGTGCTTACTTCCGGCGGTAATAATCCCGATGCCGGGAAAAGTGTCTGGGGCAGCGGATTTCTTCCTTCGGTTTACCAAGGCGTGCAATGCCGTTCGGAAGGAGAACCGGTGCTGTACCTGAAAGATCCGCATGGCGTTGACCGCGAAATGCGTAAAGCATCGATCGATGCCATCAATAAAGTGAACCAGTTGGAATACGAACAATTCCAGGACCCCGAAATTCTTTCCCGGATTGCGCAGTATGAAATGGCCTACAAGATGCAGATATCCGTTCCTGAAGTGATGAACATCAACGATGAGCCTGCATACATTCATGAAATGTATGGCACGGAGCCGGGAAAACTGTCTTTCGCCAACAATGTGCTCCTCGCCCGGAAACTGGTGGAAAAAGGTGTGCGATTCGTACAGTTGTTCGATTGGGGATGGGACGCGCATGGTACCGATGCCAACCTTGCCATAGATGTGGGCATGATCAACAAATGCCGCCAGATCGATAAGCCTATCACCGCGCTGCTCCTCGACCTGAAACAAAGGGGGCTGTTAGACGAAACACTGGTGGTATGGGGTGGAGAATTCGGCAGAACACCTATGCAGGAAAACCGCAACGGCAAAACATTGCCCTTCAAAGGAAGGGACCACCACACCGAAGCCTTCACCATCTGGATGGCTGGCGGTGGCATAAAAAAAGGACATACTCATGGAGAAACTGACGAGATCGGTTATGCGCCGGTAAGCGGAAGGGTATCTGTTTTTGACGTGCAGGCCACCATCCTCAACCAGTTGGGCTTCGACCATGAAAAACTGACCTACCCCTTCCAGGGAAGAAACTTCCGGCTCACCGATGTGGAAGGAGAAGTGATCAAACAAATTATTGCCTGACCTCATAACCCTGAACAAATGTCCGTTTCCAGAAGAGATTTTATTGCCAGATCAACCGTGCTCGGCAGCGGCGCATTGTTGCCTTCCACGCTTTTTTCAAAAGATGTTCCAAAAATTCCATCCGCTGTTCCTTTGTATGTATTGGCCACCAACTGGGGCTTTAAAGGCAATTGGGACCAGTTTTGCAGTGCGGCGAAAAATGCCGGTTATGATGGTGTGGAAGTTTGGGCGCCGCCGGAAAATGAAATAGAGGCCTTTCTTGCAGCCCTGCGGAAATACGAATTGAAATTCGCTTTTCTCGCTGGCGCTTCCGATAGTAATTTCAGTAAGCACCTGGCGCAGTTTGAACAGAACCTTGCCTATGCTGCTTCCATGAAACCATTGTTCATTAACTGCCACAGCGGAAGAGATTATTTTACGATGGAAGAGGGAAAAAAGATTTACGCGCACACAAAGGAGGTGGCGCAGAAAACCGGTATTCCGATTTACCATGAAACGCACCGGTCCCGGTTGATTTTCGCGGCGCACATCACCCGGAACTACCTGGAAACCGTTCCTTCGCTGGAGTTGACGCTGGATATCTCGCACTGGTGCAATGTACACGAATCCCTGCTCGACGACCAACCTGAAGCGGTGGCGCTCGCCATAGAAAGAACGGCGCATATACATGCCCGTATCGGCCACCAGGAGGGGCCGCAGGTAAACGACCCCCGTGCGCCCGAATGGACCAGGGTAGTAGAAAAATATTTTGCCTGGTGGGACGCGGTTGTAGCGGGAAGGATAAGAAAAAAGGCGCCTTTCATCACGTTCACCACCGAGTTTGGCCCTGCCAACTATATGCCCACACTTCCTTACACCAGACAGGAGATAGGTAACCAATGGGAGATCAACGCTTACATGAAGGACCTCCTGCAAAAAAGGTATAAATAGTACACATTGAACAACAGCTTTGTTTTTATCGGAAGGTTTCATCCTTTGCTGGTGCATTTGCCCATTGGGATACTGCTGCTGGCGGTGCTGTTCCAGTTCCTGGCCCTGCGCCCGCGTTTTGAGCCGCTTCGTGCCGCGCTTCCGCTTACCTGGCTTATGGGCGCGGCGGGTGCTGCGCTTTCCTGTGTTTCCGGCTACCTGTTGTCCCAAAGTGGTGGTTATGATGAAACGACCCTTTTATGGCACCAATGGCTGGGCATTGCTACGGCCGTATTTGCTCTTTTGGGGTATTTTATAAGTAAAACCGGCGTTGCGCGCAAATGGCAACTGATAACGGGTGCACTGATGCTTGCACTGCTCACAGGCGCTGGTCACTACGGTGGTACACTTACGCATGGCGCGGATTTTCTTACCGCACCTGCTGCTGAAAATAACGGAGATGTAACAAAACAGATCGCTGATATCAATGAAGCCATCGCCTATGCGGACATCATCGAACCAATCCTGAAACAGAAATGCGCCAGTTGCCACAATGCCGGTAAAAAGAAAGGCGGACTTCAGTTACATACGCCTGAACTATTGATGAAAGGCGGAAAATCAGGTCCGGCATTGGTTGCAGGAGATACGGAAAAAAGTGAACTTATCCGGCGCATATTGCTGCCGGTGAGTGATGAAAAACACATGTCGCCGAAAGGTAAACC
>CAMLPA010000212.1 GCA_946481605.1 uncultured Flavihumibacter sp.
CGCCACCGTTCACACAGCTCAATACGCCCTACCCGGCTACGGCTTACCTGAAAGGGTTTCTGAATACAAAGCATATTCCTGCCTTTCAGGCCGATCTTGGTATTGAAGTAACGTTAGCACTTTTTAGTAAGAAAGGACTCTCCGAATTGTTTCACCATATTGAACAGGAAGGAACTGCCGTTTCAGCAAACGCGAAACGGATGCTGCTTTTCAAAGAAGAATACATCCACACCATAGATGCGGTAATTAGCTTCCTGCAAGGGAAAAATCCCACCCTCGCCCACCAGGTATGCAGCCGCCGCTTCCTGCCCGAAGCCGCCCGCTTCGAACAAACGGACGACCTGCAATGGGCCTTTGGCGCCATGGGCAACCAGGACAAGGCGAAACACCTGGCCACCATGTACCTGGAAGACCTTTCGGACCTGATTAAAGAATGCGCCGATCCACATTTCGGTTTCAGCAGGTACGCGGAAAGAATGGGTCGCTCCGCGAACAGTTTCGATGAGTTGCACGAAGCGCTTCAAGGTGCGCCAACTTATATAGACCAAATACTGCTGGATTTACTGAAGGAAAAGATGGAACGCCTCAACCCCAAACTGGTGGCGATCTCTGTTCCTTTCCCCGGCAATCTTTACGCGGCCTTGCGTTGTGGCCAATTCATCAAACTCCATTTCCCGGATTCCAAAGTGGTGATGGGCGGTGGTTTCGCCAATACGGAACTCCGTTCTTTATCAGACCCGCGGGTATTCAGTTGTTTTGATTTTATCACTCTCGATGATGGAGAAGCGCCAATAGAAAACTTAATCAGGTACGTGAATGGAGAGATCGAAACCGATCAACTGAAACGCACGTTCTATCTGCAAAACAATACCGTAACCTACATCAGCAATCCTTCCTGTACCGATTACAAACAGGGCCAGGTGGGCACCCCGGATTACAGTGATCTTCCGCTCGATCAATACATCTCCGCCATTGAAGTTACCAATCCGATGCACAGTCTTTGGAGCGATGGGCGTTGGAACAAGTTGACTATGGCCCATGGCTGCTATTGGGGAAAATGTACTTTCTGCGATATCTCACTCGACTATATACGGCTATACGAACCCGTTACCGCCAGCCTTTTGTGCGACCGCATGGAAGAACTGATTGCACAAACGGGACAAACGGGTTTTCATTTTGTGGATGAAGCAGCCCCACCCGCATTAATGCGCGCCCTGGCGCTGGAAATCATCCGGAGAAAACTGGTCGTTTCCTGGTGGACGAATATCCGTTTTGAAAAAAGCTTCACCCGCGACCTCTGCATCTTACTCAAAGCTTCGGGTTGTATCGCCGTATCCGGTGGGCTTGAAGTGGCTTCCGACCGTTTGCTGGAACTGATTCAGAAAGGTATTACCGTAGCCCAGGTGGCCAGAGTGAACAGGAATTTCACCGAAGCCGGCATCATGGTACACGCCTACCTGATGTACGGATTTCCCACGCAAACAGCACAGGAGACGATCGATTCCCTCGAAATGGTCCGTCAGATGTTCCAGGCAGGGGTGCTGCAATCGGCCTTCTGGCACCAGTTCGCCATGACGGCACACAGTCCGGTTGGCCTGCATCCCGAAAAATTCGGGGTGAAAAAGCAAACGGAGGCCATCGGCAGTTTCGCCAATAACGACATCGTTCACACCGATCCCAAAGGCGCCGACCACGATGCGTTCAGTTTCGGTCTGAAAAAATCCTTGCTCAATTACATGCACGGCGCCTGCTTCGATTTCCCACTTTCAAAGTGGTTCGATTTCAAAATCCCTCCAACATCCGTTCCTTCAGATTATATTGTTAAATGCCTGGAAGAAGAGGAATACAGCGCACCCAAACCCACGGCCAAGCTGGTATGGCTCGGCAAACCGCCCGAGGTCAGCCATTTCACGAAATCGAAAAAAGGACAACAGTGGGAAATGACCAGTCTTACCTTCAGCAACAACAAAGAAACCCTGGAAATAAAACTCAACCGGGAACAGGGCACCTGGCTGGTGGACACACTTCCAAAGTTGTCGCCATCCAACACGAAAACATTTACATTGCAGGAAATAACAGCATTGTATGAAGCTGCCGGGCTGGAAGATTTCGACCTGTTCTGGTACAATAAACCCGTGAACCAATTGTATAAAGCAGGACTTTTGCGCCTGTAAAAAAACACCATGAAGTTCGTAAGTTCCACCATCCAGATTTTAAGAAATACTTTCAGGGAACTGGTTTCCAACGACCCGCTCCGCATGGCGGGCGCCACGGCGTTCTTCACTACTTTCGCCCTGCCTCCCATTCTGATCATCATCATTCAATTGCTGGGGTCCATTTTCGGGAAAAAGTCTATCGGAGGACAACTTTTCCGGCAACTCGACCAGATGCTGGGACAGGAAAGCGCCTTACAAATACTGGAAACCCTGCGTGCATTCAGGAGCCTGGCGGAAAACCCCTTCATCACCATCGGGGGATTCATATTCCTTCTGTTCGTGGCCACCACCCTGTTCAGGGTCATTAAAAACTCCATCAACCAGATCTGGAAGGTGAAAGTCGGGAAGAAGAAAGTATTACAAACACTGACTTCCAGGTTGAAATCGGTGGGCGTGATCGTATCCGCTGGACTACTTCTGTTCATCGGCGTGATCGCTGAGGCGGCAAACGTTTTCCTGGCCGGTTACCTGGAAAAACTGCTTCCGCAGATGGCGGTATACTTCAACAGCGTACTCAGCTATTTCATTTCCATCATTATTGTTACCGTATGGTTCGTGCTGGTGTTCCATTTCCTTCCGGATGGACGGGCACCAATTCGTACCACCATTGTGGGCGGTATTGTTACCAGCATCGCGTTCAACATTGGTAAACTGATCCTGCGCTGGTTGCTGAATTACAGTAATATCAGCACCATCTTTGGGACATCATCCGCGATCGTGCTCATCCTATTGTTCGTATTCTATACCGCGCTGATCTTCTATTTCGGCGCAGCCTTCACCAAAATATGGGGAGAATTCAGCGGCAGACCAGTGAAACCATTGCCTCATGCCGTAAAATACCGGCTTACGGAAACAGACATTAACACAAATTAAACAGGGGCATTGTGTGAAGAAGTAGCGTTCCTGCTTCACGGGAGTAATCAACCAACCATTACTGCCATGAAACAGTTTTTGATGCTCGCAGGATTTTTTTCTTTCCATTACCACGCCTGCACCTCCCCTTCCAGTGAAGTTGTTGAAGCGGAAGAAATGCCGCTCACCCAGGTTATTTCAGATACGCTTATCATGCGGTTTCCGCCACCGGAAGGTTATGTACCAGTTCCCGCAGCCGGGGGTTCCTTCGCTCATTTCCTGCAACATTTCCCGATGAAGCCGCAAGGCAGCGCCGTTCATTTGTTTGATGGTCGCCTTAAAGGCAATCAGCACGTTCATGCCGGTGTTTTGGACATTGATGTGGGTAAACGAGATTTACAGCAATGCGCGGATGCCGTAATGCGACTGCGCGCTGAATATCTTTTTCAAACAAAACAGTCACAGTTCATCAGTTTTAATTTTGTAAATGGGTTTGTCGCACCTTACAGCAGGTGGGCCAATGGAGAACGCATCCGCATGAACGGCAACGAATGTTACTGGCAAGCCGGTGCTGCTCCCGACCACTCCTACAACAACTTCAGAAAATACCTGGATATTGTTTTCGCTTATGCCAGTACGATATCCCTTAGCAAACAGCTTCACCGCAAACCCATAGCGCAACTGGAGGCCGGAGATGTATTTATTGAAGCCGGAAGTCCGGGCCATGCCGTGATTGTAATGGCCGTGGCCCGGGAAAAGACTTCTGGTAAAAAGATTTTCCTGCTGGCCCAGAGTTATATGCCGGCCCAGGAGATGCATATACTGGTGAACAAGGAGAACCGCGAGCTATCACCGTGGTATGAAGTGCCTGAAAGCAACATATTGCAAACCCCGGAATGGCGGTTTAAAGCGGCAGAAAACATATATAGATTTTAAAATGAATGAATATTTGAACGATATATTCATGATTTCTTAACCTACTCAAGCATTTCAAACGTTTTTTAAAAGTTTTTTCGACAAAAAAATCGGTCTGGGTGTCATAATTTTAATTCGCTGAAACACTTTCCCAGCAAGGGTTTTGTATTTTTTCTAACAGTTTTACGGTAATGAAATCACCTTTTTTTTGATTTGCGGCCCCGTTTGTCCCGTTATACTTTTGTACTGTTGATATATCAAACAGCGCTGAACGCGCACCGAGCCGCTCAACATCTAGCATCCGCTTGTAACACGATTGTAGTCCATATTCATAATTCGAGGCAAAAAAAATTAATTAACTAAGAAATCATTTATTATGAAAAAGGGACTTAACAACAAATTTTTCGCTGTAGCACTGATGGCCATCATGTCTTTCTCTTTCAACAGCACAGTAATGGCTGCTGATGGTCCTGCTCCCACCGCCGTTAACCTGAAGTTCATCGGTAAAATGGAAGAGCGTCCTGTGTTCCAACTGAACCTGGCCAACCAAAGCGATTACACAGTAGTAGTGAAAGGCGCTTACGGTGATGTGCTTTACAAAGACAACCTGGCTGGAGAGATCGGTTACAAGAAATTCCTGCTGAACACTGAAGCAATCGACGACACTTTCCTCCGTTTTGAAGTAACCAGCCGCAAAACAAATGAAACTGCAGTATTCGAGATCAACCTGAATGCGAAAGATGCAGACAAAATGGTGGTTACCAAATAAGATATTCCCCTAAAACTTAAGGCCGGCAGCAGTAATGTTGCCGGCTTTTTTTGTTTGTTTTCCCGCACCTTCTTGTTATTTCCTGCCAATACAAATTGACTGCCTTCATCAAGTGGCGGTTAATCCCTATGAATGGTTGGTATTATTTTTTAACGCCGTTATCTGCGTTGGCGACAACCCAAATTGCTTTTTAAAAGCGTAAGAAAAATGGGACAGGTTTTCAAAACCTACTTCATAAAAAACATCGACAGGCTTTTTGTGCTTTTTTGTGAGTTGAAAGTAAGCCAGCTCCAGGCGTTTCTGAATCAGCCACTTTTGCGGTGTTGTATTGAAGATTTTTTTGAAGTCGCGTTTGAAAGTGGTTAAACTACGTCCCGTTAAATAACCAAATTTTTCGATTGGCATGTTAAACATATAGTTTCTCTCCATAAACTCAGCAATATTGATTTTGCTGGGGTTAGAAAAGTCAGACAAAACATTATCAATCTCCTTGTTGACAGACCTTAAAACAGCAATGGCTTCCTTTACTTTCAGTTGGGAGAGCTCTAACGGCAATTTATTCTGCAGGGCGAAATAAGGTTCTATTGAAGCGAAAAGGCTATCCAGCAAAGGACTTTGAGGCAATGGTATGATATCCTCAGCTTTAGAAGTAAGCACAGCCTGCGTTGCTCTTTGATCGTAAAATGCTCTCAAAACATCCTGCGTAAGTTTTATAACAATCGCCTGGTATGGTTTGCCATTTTTTTCCTTTTTAATTAATGTTGCCAGTCGGTTTCTTGGAAATAAATGTGTTTCGCCCGCACCGAAAACATACGTATTGTTTGATTGGATAACCTTCAATTCACCAGACAATACTCGAACAACGGAATGCTCTTCCGCAATCATTTCGGTGGTATATAATAAGGATTCACTACAGGTGAAAACAATTCCGGCGTTATTATTTTCGTGCTTTATTACCATATTACAAAAGTAAAAAATAAGGCTCAGCAAATCTGAGCCTTAATGGTTTCCCTTATATAGCAAATTTTGTTTGGGTTAAATCCTCACTTATTGTCCAAAGGTTTTCAGCCGCCGTCTTTTCTAATGCAAAGGGGGCAACACCTGAAAACCCACCTGGGTTTTTATGATCCGCTATATTATCATAATATGCCGGATCATATTCTGCCACTTCAACATCCTGCAGGTAAACACCGCCGATGCTTTCAAGTTTCGGGCTGGTTGCCGCCCATACCGTAGTTGCCGCTGCCTGTTCTTTGGTTTTCTGTATTTTCTTCATAGCGGCTTCCGCTTCAACATTGGGGGTTCCATCAGGATGTAGTATTCCCAACATCACAA
>CAMLPA010000213.1 GCA_946481605.1 uncultured Flavihumibacter sp.
ACAGCGACCAATTAACCTGGTTAGGAGATTGCCCGGGGCGCTGTTTTTTATATGCGCCCTGGTTTTCCATGCCAATGCACAGGTTCGGCAGTTTCCAATCATTCCCAATCATCAACTTGCCCGCTGCCCGGTATCCGTTCTTTATACCTGCATTTACACTTGTATGCAGGTATAGGAAAACGGCACACATAGCTCTAACGAACAACCGGTTTCGCACCAAATATCCAATTCATTCTTTACTGTTCTTACATTTTCAGTACCAGCTACTTCATAACAAATGCGATGTGCGCAGGAATATCTCCGGTGGTAACCCGCCATTTCAGTTTCCCGGTTTTATCGAAGCAGTACAGGGTTCCGGGCGATACATAATCCTTTGCATCAGTAAGGTAAATATCTCCTGTTTCAGGATTTATGGCAAGGCCGTAAGGGACCTGAATTTGTTGTGCCGTTCCATCGGTAATAAATCCGTCTGGCGTTGCTGTTCCTGTGCGTAGGTTCACCAGGTTGTAACTAATCTTGCTGGCGCCTGAACTCCAATCCCATTCACTGCTGATCACATAAGCGGAATCTCCCTTCAATACAAAATTTCCTGCGGGAAGATGGAAGGTGTCGGTCACTTTATCCAGGGTCGGATCCAAAACAAAAAGGCGTGAAGGAACATCGTAGTAATCTCCTCTGGAACTTACGTAAAGCAACCCGTTGCTGCCTTTTTTGAGCCGGTGCAGGTTGATGGCCACGTCTATTTTTTTCACTTCCTTAAAACTTTCGAGGTCCACAACGGAAACGGTGCGGTCGTAGTTGGGAAAGCGGTACCCGCCTGAGTTTGCAACGAAAAGCCGGTTACCGGAAACCACCAGTTCTTCGGGCTGGTAGCCAACGGTTACTCTCCTGGTGATCGATAAAGTAGCGGTGTCGAATTCTACCACTTCTCCGGCCCTTGCGTTGGGGTCAATTTGCACAGGACCCGCGTAGGAGCTGATATAACCTTTTCCTTTGTGGAATGTGATATAACGACAATTGGCCACATCCAACTGGCCGATCTTTTTAGCAGAAGCAACGTCCATGATTTCCACTTTATTCGACACATTGATAACGGCATATAATTTTGAGCCATACACCTGTATGTCGTTGCCCACATCTCCCAGTTCTTTCACTGCTCCCGGGTTGGCCGCTGCGAAAATATTTTCACTGTACACCCCTGTTTCCGCGTCAAAATAATCCAGTGTGCATTTGTTGCTGCCCATATTACCTTCGTTCAGGAGGTAAAAGCCTTTCACTTTTGAATGCTGGGCGGGTATTTCCACCTCCGTATCCGTGGGGGGGACCAATACATTGTCTTTGCGGCAGGACGAAAACGCCGTTACAAGAAGGATAAGGCCTGCAGATATATAATTTTTCATGCTGAATGGATTAAAAGTTGACTGATATGGTTAGCCGGAAATTTCTTCCGGGCATTGGATAGTTCAATACCACATCGTAGTATTGGTTCAATACGTTATTGAGTTCAGCCGACAAGTTTGCTTGTGCCGAACGGATGTATAAAACACGCGATATTCCGAGGTCGCTTGTGTACCAGGCTTGCAGGTAGTTTTTGGGTATATTAGCTTTTTGCGCATACCTTTCACCGGTATATAGAAAGCTGTAATTACATTGCCAGTTGCCGAACAAAGTTCTCAACGCAACGGAAAAGCTGTGTTGTGGCGCGTATGGAATCTGGTGTCCGTAAAAGCTGTCATTAGGATTTGTTCGATCAACGGCTTTCTGGAAGGTGTAATTGAGTTTTAACCCGGCTTCCAAATTGGCAAATAAGCCCCAGGTAGACGCTGCATTCATTTCCAAACCACTGATCCGCACGAACCCGAGGTTCAGCATCATCCAGCGGAAAGGGTTGGAGGTAGGTACGGCAACAATCTTGTTGGTTACTTCATTGTAATAAGCGTCTGCGGAAACATCAAGGTTGCTGAGTAACCTCGCGGGGAAGTCTTTGCTATACGAAACGCCTGCATCGTATTGTGTTGTGTATTCAGGTTCCAGTATGGCATTGCCGATAAAAGTATAATACAGGTCGTTGAACGTAGGCATTCTGAAAATACGTTTATAAAACCCCCTCACACGCATATCGCCGGATGGAAAAGGTTTCCACGACAGGTGCACTGCCGGGGTGAAAAGATCGGTGGAAGGTGCGGTGGTGTTCATCTTTACCCGATTCCGCACCATCGTGGCGAGCAGGTTACCCTGTGCGGAAAAGCGTTTCCGGGTATATCCCGCAGCAGCCGCGAACAAAAACGTGTGCCGGGTGGGGTAGGAGAAATTGACCAGGTTGGCGCGTAATGTGTTGTATTGGTAATCTGCTGAAAGTGCGGCCTTCCAATATGAAGAAAAACTGTATTCCTGTGCGGCTGAAGCGTATACTTCCTGTTGAAAGTATTTATTATTAGTGTACAAGGTGGCGGTGTCTTCATCCAGGTAACGCGTGAAGTCGTAAGCATATTTGAGGTTCAGCAACAACTGGTACCGGGGCGCAAGTTTTTTTCTGAAAGAATGCTGGAGGAACAGGTTGTGGTCCCACTGCCTTTGCCCGTGTTTGAACAGGTTGCTCGCGATAAAGCCCGGCAGTCCCCGTGCTGAATGGTAATGGTAGAGTTTGGTTTTCCATTCACCGGATGGTATTTTGCCATAAAGTCCCCATTCTGCTTGTATTCCCGTGATGTCTCCGTTGTACCTGATTGCCGTGGTGTCGTATGCGTTGGAACCATCGGGCTGCAACATTCTATAACGGAATTTGTACCTGCCGTGGGCCCTGGTGAATGCTGTGCTAAAGTCGGAAGAGATGCTGTCTGTAACTTTTTGTGTCCATTGAAAGGATGGATTCAGTAATCCGAATGAACCTGTTTTGAGCCTGATGCCGAATTGGCGGTTTTCTCCTTTTTTAAATTGTGGTTCCCTGCTTCTGAGGTAAATGGCCGAGGCTGAACCATAATCTTTGGCGGGTTGGAGCAGATCAGTTTTCTGACTGTTGTACAAACTTATCGTTTCCAGGTTGTCAAGCGAGAATCTGCCCAAATCAATTTGGCCGTTCTGCGCGTTTCCCAACTGGATACCATCGTAAAAAACACCAACGTGGTGGGTGCCCATATTCCTGACGTTTACTGTTTTCAATCCTCCCACGCCACCATAATCTTTCACCTGAACACCTGAAAAGTAACGGATGGCATCCGCCACAGAAAAGTTATTCATCGGTGCCGTCCTTTCAAGACGGATCGTTTGAACAGGCGAAAGCGATGCGGTCCTGACCCTTGCTGTGACTTCAACGCCAGGAAGGCGGGATGAAGAGTCGGGTTTATGTTGCGCGGTAACCCGAACGGAGGTTGACAATACCGCAGCAAGGACTATGAGTTTGAACAGTTGCGTCATTGCCTGCTGATCTGTATGGGTTGCTTCATTTCATCTACCGCAACAAAGGTGAAAGTGCCGGTAATGGCTTTTTCCCTTGTGCTGGCATACATTTGCTCGATATAGATTTCAACATACACTTTCAGGCTGGTGTTGCCGATGTGTACTACTTTTCCTACCAGTTCCACGATGGTTCCGGAGGGGATAGGTTTCGTGAAATCGATCCTGTCACTGCTCACGGTTACCACCCGTTGTCTTGTAAACCTGGTCGCAGTAATAAATGCGACTTCATCCATCAGTAACATGGCGGTTCCTCCGAACAGTGTGTCGTAATGGTTGGTGGTATTAGGGAAAACAGCTTTGAAAAGCCTTGTTTCCGCTGCCGCGATGCGGGCTTCTGTATTCATGTTGCAGATTGTACCCGGTGGCGCCGCTATAGGACACCACCGGGTGGTGAATTAATTATAATCTTCCACACCTGAAACTTCGGTGGATGTTTCGCCCAGCCATCCGGCATCCTGGTTTACGCCGGTGTACACTTTGATAAAGTCGATACCTTTCAGCTTCACAGGCTTTCCGTTTTTATCCACTGCCCAGTCAAGGTCAATACGTGCATCCTGGCTGGTGTTGGACTGATTATCGGCATACCCCCAGGCATAGGCGGGCAATACCCAGTTTTGTGCTGGTGGTGTTGCCGTATTCCTGGCTGTTTTAGGAAGCAGCGTCCCTTTAAAAGTAAGGGTGTTGCCCTGGTGCCAGAGCGGGAAATATGATGCCTGGGTATGGAAACTGTTGCGCAGTACAAAGCCTTCACCTCCCTGGTTATCGGTCCAGCGTACATTGCTGTTCAATGGATCTGGTTTGTGGTAGGTGATCTCATAATTCTTTATGGTGGCCGCGTTGTTGTGTTCGGATCCCGCTATTTCAAACCATTCATCATCCGGTAAGCCGTTGCCGTTCACATCGGTTGAAACCATGATAATACCGGGTTCCGCACTGTTGGTGAATGCATTTCCTTTAACAAGAAAATCGCGCTTTTCTTTGCAGTTCAGAATCACATGGTCGAAGCCCATTACCACATAACCACCGTATCCTCCCAATCCTACCAGACTGTTGCTTTTTAAAGCGTTCTCTGCTTTCTGCGCCATCTGTGCGGGCGTTTCTCCTTCTGCCCACAATGGAAGTTTATTGATGTGCTGGCCCGGAGCCGGCAGGTATTCAAATACTTTGAACACGCCGTTGGTATATGCATGATCATGCACGGTCACAGCAATACTTTGTTCATCACTGCCTACGCCATTGGTGGCTACCAGTTTAAGGGTGTAATCTCCTGCGCTGGCGAATACATGTTGCAGGTTTTTCTCCCGAGAGAGTGTATCTTCTCCAATTATCCACGCGTAGCTTGCGCCATCGGTGTAGCGCACATCCGGCGTAATGCGCAGCCACTTCCATTTTTCAATCTGATAACCGCCAGAGGGAATTGTAATGTTTACCAGAGGTGTTTGGGTTTGCAGACTGATGGTTTGTCCATTGCTGAAGGTGAAGGTCATGACCCCGTTTACAACAGAAATGGAAACGATAGTGGGGGCGTCTGCTCCTGATTGCCCGGTTGCTTTAATACCTGAGTCGGTACCTCCTATAAACCAGTTTCCGTTCGCACCTATTTTTATTTCCGGTGCTTCTCCGGTGGATGGCTTGCCGCTATCCACACCATCGATGAACCAGTTGCCGTTCGTGCCGATCGTAATAAAGGCTGATGTGTTTCTTACTTCAATAGAAGTGCCGTCGGAGAACTGCACTACGTATGATCCGCTTTTTGAAGTATAACCAGTTACATATAACCGGTTGTTCAATGCGTTCAGCAATGTTTCATAGTTCTTGAGTTGTTCGCGGATCTGCTCCACATCATGCTGAAGGTCTTTGATGTCGTTTTTGTAACATCCGGGAAGCGCCATCAGTGCGCATGCTGCCAACAGCCAGGTAAACTTTTTCATGTTATTTTATCGTTGTTTTAATGACATCGGTGCATTCCTGGCGCATAGCTTCCCTTACCCGCAAACAGACTTGTTCAGCAGGAATAAAAGTTTATTCGATGCCTGATCGAAATGCCTTATGAAATAACACAACAGGTAAAAGTTACACGCAGGTGCAATGTATACGGGTGCTATCTGCCCCGTGTTAACCGGCTTGTTATTCAGGCTTCAATCCGCGAAAGCCAGGAATACGATCTCCGGTGGCAGGTCTTCTGACTCACTTCCTTTGGTCTTACCTTCCCATCTGATCTTGCAGACAGTGGCATTGTAGTGACCGTAGTTATGAAGTTTACAGCTGCGGGACAGTTCCGGATTTACACCGGATTCCCTTTTAATCCTGTTTGATGAGAACAGGAACCAACAGATGGCGCGAAGGTAGGGTAAATGATGAATAAAAAGGTGAGATAAAAAACAAGCGTGCCGCACCTGGTAAAGATGCGGCACGTTCAATAGTACCAAACACTGATTTAATTATGGACAACTGGTTTATTTCTTCTGATACGTATCCACGATCTTTAAACTTACACCGTTATAAGTGTATTCATGTGTAATCACCATACGGGAAGAACTGATTGATTCTATCTTTCCGGATTCCACATCGCCGTTATAATCGATTGTGATTGTATTGTCGGCACTGATTTCCCAATTGAATGTGCCGT
>CAMLPA010000214.1 GCA_946481605.1 uncultured Flavihumibacter sp.
GGTCCGGTAATCATCACTTTGATGTTGATGGTAGCCTCGTTGCCCGGAAGTTTTACAAACTCCACATTGGTATAAGGCTGGTAGGGCCAGGTGCGTTCTGTTCCCCAGGAAGCGCCATGCTGCACGGCGAAGTAAACACCTTCGACACCTTCATACTGCATCATATCTTTTTTGCAGGCAGTCATCGACAGCATAAAAAACGATAAGATGAGGAATATTTTATTGTTATGGTACATGATCTTTCTTTTTTGCAGATGAATATTTATTTGCCACGCAGGCTGATCTCGCTGTCCGGAAGTGGCACCACATAATTTTCAAGCACCATGGTTTTCGTTCCGGTAAGCGCGGCGTTGTTGGGAACCGTTTGCATGGCATTGCGTTTGTAGTAGAAGAACATTTGTCCTTCACCAATCATCTCTTTTCTGAACTCCGCGGTGATGGCCGTTTTCAACTCCGCTTCACTTCCGGGAGAAAGACTGACGCAGTTCCTGGCGGCACGCAGCGCATTCAGGTAAGCCCTGCCCTCTTCCAGGGTACCACTGCATTCGGCGCCAATCAGCAACAATTCGCTCAGGCGGATCAACGGGATCATATAACGACCCGGCGCATCCACATAATCTTTGTATTTCTGGCTGGTGAGCAATGTACCGTTCTCCAGTGTAACGTTCTCCCATATCCGCCGACGGTAATCATTTTCATCGTCATACATTTCATTTACCCGTGCCATATCGGCATTGCCTGCATTGAAAGAGAGCCTGGCGCCGGGTTGAATACTGGCTGAAAAAACATTGTTGTACATATTCACCCGGTTGATGGTGTACAGGGAGAACATCACTTCTGTTGAAAACATACGGTCAGGCTTATCCGCACTGGTGGCAGCGGCGTTCGTCACATAAGGAAACACCGGCTTTGAAGGTGATTGAACTTCTTCCAATATGGCTTTCGCCTCCTGGAAAGCGGCATTCTTTTCCTGCATCCAGAGTTGCGCACGCGCCATCAGGGCACGCACAGCATAATAGTTTAACCTGTACTGGCGGAAGAAAAGATCATTTGTGCCGACAGGATTCGCGGCATTGCGTACCCCTTCCGTTAGCACAGGATCCGCTTCGCGCAGCAGGTCTCGTGCTGCAGTGAGATCGGCCATCACTTTTTCCATTACTTCAGCAGAACTCAGTAACGGGGTCACTTCTGTAGCAGCAGTTGTTTTATAAGGAATGGCTGCTGCCGTTTTTTTCTCCTCCGACCATATTGGCCCGAAGAGCCGCAACATATCAAAATGCAACATGGCGCGCAAAGCAAGGGCTTCCCCTTTCACAATACCGAAATACGGCGCGGGCAACAACGGATTCTGGTCGCCACATTTTTCGATGATCACATTACAGTTGGCAATCAGTTCATAGCTTTTCCTCCACATATTGTCGAAGCCCAGCTTTGTATTGTCGGCCGTGTACGTAAACATGGTGTAATTGTAATACGGATGGGTGGACGACACCATATAATAATACTGCGCCAGCACATCCAAAGCGGCGGCAGACATATTCTGTCCATAAACCGAGGCGTTGGCGAGGTCCACATAAACGCCGTTCAGCGCTTTCAGGTAACCATCGCGGGAGGAGAAAAGCATGTCTTCCGACAAACGATCGGAAGGCTTCACATCGATCCACTTTTTACAGGAGACCGAAGTGAACGCAAAAACCGCGCAGGTGAAAAATATTTTAATGTTCATACAAACTTGTTTGGAATGGTGTTAAAAACGAATACCCAGCGACAATGATACCGAACGGGCGAAAGGATAATCCAGCCCTCTCTCGTTCACTACGGAAGCGATCCGGAAGATATCGTTCATGTATGCACGCACATTCATGGACGAAGCGCCCAGTTTGTGCAACCATGCGGCAGCGCTGGTTTCGTAACCGAACGAAATGGATTCTCCGGCGATCAGGTTGTTGTTGGCGATGAAGCGGGACGAAATCGGCGTTACATCAGAAGAAGATATCGCCCTGAAAACAGCGTTATCTCCGGGATTCTTCCACCTGTCGTACAAAGCGCGTTTGTCCTGGTTCAGCGCAATATTCGCCATGGAAATATTCTCTACTTTTTCATACAGGGTTTGCATGAATACCTGTCCGCCCAAACGGTACCGCAGGTTAATAGACGCGGAGAAACCTTTGTAGCGGGCCGTTGTGCCGATGATGCCTTCAAGATCGGGATCACTGTTGCCAACCACTTTTTCATCGTTGTAATTGTGTACAAACGTTTGCTGATCGTTGCTGTTCAGAAACACTTCCCTTCCCGTAACGGGATCAATACCTACAGAACGGACGGCCCAGAGATCAGAAGGACTTCCGCCATCATAATAACGTATAAGATTACGGCTCTTGTTCTCCTTATTGAACTGATCCAGCGAATTGCCGATATTACGGTACTCCGATTTCCATTGGCGCATGTTCACGTTCACGAGCCAGTTGAAGTTTTTCCTGCGCAGGAAAGTATAATCGGCGATGATGGTAAAGCCCTTTGTAAGTTGTTCGCCCATATTCTGCGCGATGCTGGTTACGCCGGAAGAAGAAGGCATGGCTACGAAAACCAGCAGCGGATCGGTGTTCTTGATGAAATAATCCGCGTTCACCCTTACGCGCCGGTCGAGGAGCAATACATCCAACCCGATATTCTTATCCAGCGTTTTCTGCCATTTCAGGTTGCTGTTGCCGAAGTTATTGATGACCACACTCGACCCGAAGGGATTCCTGTTCTCGTTGTTGTAGCGGTACACCCGCATGGAAATATAATCACTGAAATTCTGGTTACCGGGGTTACCGATGGAGCCGCGGAGCCTCAACTGATCGAACCAGGCCAGCCCTGAATTACGGATAAAGTTTTCATTGTGGAGGTTCCAGCCCGTGCCGACCGACCAGATGGAAGTGAACTGTTTGCGTGCACCGTAAACGGAGGAGCCATCAGACCGCAGCGTGGCATCGAACAGGAACCTGTCGTTGTAAGCATAACCTGTGTTGAGGAAAAAACTCGCGTTCCTGCGCTGTGCTTCCTGGTAAGACGACCTTCTTCCCTCGGGATAGCCGAAGGCGAAAGTTGGATTACTGAAATCATCGTCTACGAAACCACGCACTTCATACCCGCTCATTTCAGATTCCAACTGATTCATTCTAACCCCTGCAACGGCGTTCACCATATGCCTTCCATTGAGCAGTTTGCCGTAGGTGAAACTGAAATCTCCATCGTAGTTCATCTCTTCCGAATTGCTCTCGTTGTATGTGCCCTGTTGCAGCACATCCACCGCAATGAATTCGGAGTTAAACGGAGAACGGAAAATTTTATCGCGCGTGGTGATCCTGCGTACACTGGCGCGGGCCCTGGCCCGGAGTTCATCAAAAATGCGCCATTCAATTTCAAAATTATTGGTAAAACCCTGCGAACGTGATTCGTTCACATTGTTGTTGCGCATGTCATAGAGCGGGTTGTACACATTCATTGTTTGCGACGAGAACGTAGCCAGATCCAGGTATTGAAAGGATTCCATGACCTTATCTATACCGCCCTGTGCGTTGTATTTACGGTGGTAAGGATTTGCCCGGGAGAAACGGGAGAAAGGCACACTTTCGCGGCTGGCGCTGGTATAATCGATACTCAGCGAGTTGTTGAAAGAGAGTTTCCCTTTGCGGTAGATCAGCCTGATGTTGCCACTGGTTACATCGCGGGAAGAACCTTGCATTACCCCGTTCGTATTACCGATGGTGAGCATGGCGCTGTACCGCAGGTTGGCGTCGCCACCTTCCGCCATCAGCGTGTGGCGCAGTACAGGTGCGAAGCGGAGCGGTTCGTTGGGCCAGTAAGTATCCACGCCGCGTTCCACTTCTTTTTTCCTTTCAAAATATTTCTGCTCCAGGTCGTAGTTGGTGAGGTTGCCGTTGGCATCGCGGGAGCCGAAGAAACCGGAGAGTTTTTCGAATTCGAGTTTCTCGGCGGCGTTCATCAGGTTATAGTCTGAAAGATCGGCGAAAGAAAAAGAGGAATTGAGGTTATACGAAAGCCTGAGTTGGCCGGGCACTGGTCTTTTTGTTTCCACCACCACCACGCCGTTGGCGGCCCTTGAGCCGTAGATAGCCGTGGCTGCGGCATCTTTGAGAACGGTGATGCTTTCCACGCGGTCCATACTCAGGTCACTGATGATGGTAAGGGTGGATTCGAATCCGTCTAATATAAACAGGGGCTGGTTGGGATTGGTACCATATTCTTCCGTTAAACCGATCACGCTGCTTTTGCCGCGTATTTCAATATCAGGGAGTCGGTTGGGATCGGAACCGAAAATATTGTTGTCGAGCACCGCGAACGAAGGGTCCAGGGTTTTCAGACTTTGAAGAATATTCTGGTTGCCGATATTCTTTAACTCCTTTGCGGTATAGGTAGAAGAGGAACCCGTAAAACTTTCTTTTTTACGCTGATAGATCCCTGTTACCACGAGATCCGTCATGGCCGCAGCGGAGACGATCATCTTTATCCGTAAAGGACCGGCGCCACTCACCTTCACCAACTGATCTTCATAACCAACATAAGATACGGCCAGCGACTGGCCGCGTTCGGCTTCAATACTGAAATTCCCGCGCGCATCAGCGCTTACACCTTTGCGGGAGCCCTTCACCACAATACTTGCCCCGGCAATGGGTTCATCCTGTTCGGAAAGAATGGTTCCCGTTACACGAATCAACGTATCGGCCCGTTGTACCGGGTTTGCCGGCAACCTTTCAGTATTGGTTTCAAGAGGCGCTATTTTTCGGGACAGTGTCACCGTTTTTCCATCCAGCCGGAATTGCAGGGGTTGGTCTTCCATGATCTTCCGGAGGAAAGCTTCCAGCGGCATCTCCTTCGCGGAAACGTTTACAGGCTTCGTGTTTACTAATAACCGTTGGTTGTAGAAAAACACCACACCGGTCTGCTTCTCCACGAGGGAGAACAGTTTTTTCAACTGGATGCCCTTACCCGAGATGGTCACATTCTGGGAACGGGTGCTGGCCGAAACGGTAAGGGAAGCGACGAACAGAAAAAAACTCAGCATTCTCATAGCTTTCAGAATTGGTGCCCTGCGCCATTCCCCCGATAAGGGAAAAGCGCGTGGCGACCTGCCACACGGGGTGGCAGATACAGCAGTTTTTTGCATACTTTTGTTGCAGTTTGGTTGTTAAGAAATATGCTTACAGCGCATTTTTATACCAGCCATCTTTTCGCCGGGGGTGTCGCAAGCACCTCCGGTTCTTTTTTGACCGGTTGTATCAAAGGCAGGTTTATGGTTTTATGTTGATCCTCTTTTTTTTACGGCAATACAATCAGGCGCCGGCCTTCCATCCGGAAATGCACTTCGGATTCTTCCAAAGACTTCAGCACACCGGACAAACTCACATCCTTCCGCAGTTTCCCTCCGAAAATGATATCGGGCACCCCTTTTTCATATACTACTTCTATATCATACCAGCGTTCCAATTGCCGCATCACTTCTGCTACACCCAGGCCATCAAAGTTGAAGAGCCCGTTTTTCCAGGCCATCACTTTGTCTGTATCAACTTCTGTTTCGAGCGCAATACCTGCGGTGGAATTTGTTTTCAGGCGCGCCTGCTGTCCCGGGCGCAGCAACAGTTCGCCCTTACCTTCCGCCTTCATCCTCACTTTTCCTTCCAGCAGCGTGGTATGGATCGTATTTTCATTCGCATAAGCGTTCACATTAAAACTGGTGCCCAACACCTCCACCTCAGTTTCTGAGCCAATGTTTACCCGGAAAGGCTTCTCCGCATTGCGAGCCACTTCAAAATACACTTCCCCGGTAACCTCCACCCGGCGTTCGTTTCCGGGAAAAGCGGTGGGGTAACGCAAGGTGCTTTCTGCATTGAGCCATGCTCTGGAACCATCGGGCAACAATATGCTGAACTGGCGCCCTTTAGGCGTGGCAATACTGTTGTAGGCGATAGCTGCATCTTTTTGCAGTGGTTCATACGCCACCACCCCATCTTTCAGCACCACTTTCGTACCGCTCTGGGTGGAGATCAACCCATTGCCAAGGCTATCCAAT
>CAMLPA010000215.1 GCA_946481605.1 uncultured Flavihumibacter sp.
CTCCGGACTATAAAATGGGTATTGCCACTGTTGGTGGCGGTGTTTGGGGTTGGGGCGGTGTTTGCGGTGAGTGGGAAACAGGACACGGGTGTTGAGCGTAAGGCGTTAACGGATATCCACTATTTTACCTACACAGGGTCAGATACACAGGAAAGTAGCTATGAAAATCTGGCTAACTGGATTTATGTGGGTACCACTGATCCCGGGGATTGTCCTGGCAGTAGCATCCCTTGTGTTGTGCAAGTTGATCTGGATGTTTATACTTCTCTGGATTTGAGTGACGAACAGGAAGAAAGGTGGGTCGCGTTTCTTCAGCAATTGATTGGAGCGGTGGATGATCAGACAGGAGCATCAGAGTTTATGAATGATCCCTCCAATACTATTCACCAGAAAGGAGTACAATAATAATGAGCATGGCATATCTTCCGGAAGATATGCCATGCTTTTATCAATTCTGTTCCATGCCGCTTTGCTGGATCACATCTTCCGGAATGGGAAGCGCAAAACCGGGATCATTTGGTGGCAGGGTGATCATTTGACCGTTTACTTTTCTTTGTAACGTAATGTTTCTGCCCTCTTTGTTCAGCCGTTTAATGTCTATCCATCGTAATCCTCTGAGGAAAAGTTCTTTTCGTCGTTCATGCAGTATAAGTTCCAGGGCCTCTCCTGCGCTTGCTGCGGACGTATAAGGATAATTGCCGTTCCGCCATCTTTTTTTCATCAGTGTATTAAGGTCCTTCATGGCCAGCTCAGTATTGCCTGCTCTGGCATAACATTCAGCTCTCATAAGAAAGACTTCATCAGTGGCGAGACCGGTAAAGTTACCATCGTTCCCGTAGTAATCTCCTTTGAATGCGTCAGAGCCCAGCCCGCCTGGTTTATAGAAGATGGTTTTTCGCAGGTCGTCATTTTCGTAAGACCTGTACAGGGTGGAGTCAATATTTCCTTTTGAGAGGATACTTACATAAATGCTTTTTGCTTCAAAGATCACCTCTTTATTCGAGGGGGCTATCGGAAAACTCAGCGCCGGATTGAGCCACGGCAGGTCACCGTTGAAATCCATTAACTCATTTTTCAGTTGCAGGCACAGGTCAGCATATTTTCTGCAACTATCGTATCGCCTCATCGACAGGTAGGTACGTGCGATGTAGCCGTATGCCGCAGCCTTTGTTGGCCGAAGCGGATGAACAACAACTTCAGGCAGAAGGGGAGCGGCGTTCTTAAGGTCCCTCAGAATCTGGTCATACGTTTCCTGCATGTTGTTACGGATGGAGGGCTTATTGAAATCCGCATCCAGTCTTAACGGCAATCCTTTGTCCTTATCGGCTGAACTTTCATCGTATGCTTTGGCCCATGTCCATGCCGCCAGCATATAGGATTTTCCTCTATGGAAATAGGCCTGTCCCATTAAAGCCTTTCTTTCTTCATCTTTTAAATGATCGAAAGTAACCTTCTTTATTTCATCCAACACCAGGTTAGCTTTATAAATCACGGTGTAACAATCTGCCCATTGGTGGAAGTAATTGGTATAAAGCGCGCTTTTTTCCCAGGCGTAAAGGCGTCTTTCCCTTTCCAGCATAGTTTGCAGTACGGCATCGGTTACATAGTAATCATCAACGCTTATAATTCCAGGGTTGGGTTCGCGGTGGTTGATCAGGGAATGGTAATCGAACAAGCCCTGGAGGTCGCGGAAAGTGGTAGGCACTACCAGTTCCTGGTTGGATTTCTTCTCCAGAAATTTTTCGCATCCTGACACAATGCCCGCCAGGATTATTAAAATTGAAAGTATTCTGATTTGCATTATAATATTTTTAGTGGTTAAAAACCAGTTCTGATCCCAATTGCAATGGTTCGGGGCTGACGGCCATTCGGGAAGTCTGGGTCAAGGTGTTTGTTGTTGGCAGCCCAGATAAGACCGATATTGCTGGTGTTTGCAAAAAGCTGCATGGTTTGAAAGGGGAGTTTATAGAATTGCTTTTTATTGAGGGAATAGCCCAGCGAGATATACTGGCATCTGACATTGCCACCTTTTTCGGCCATTATTTCCGCGTTGGTATGAAAATCTTCACGGTTTACATCACGCGGATAAACCATTGAAGGCACATTGGTATGCAGCTCGTCTCCTGGTTTTTGCCAGCGCAGTGAATAATCGGAGTGCCCCGTCAGGCCTGAAACAAGACTTGAAAAGTTGATGGTTTCACGTTTAAAAAAATAGCCGAGTTTATAAGTAAACCGTACCGAAAGAGATAATTGTTTCCATGAAATATTGTTTCCCACTGAACCAAATAATGTTGGCGCTGAAGGCCCCACATACACAACATCTCCAAACGTAGCAGCAGCTCCGTTTATGCCGACGTAATTGGTGCTTTTTTCTCCTTTCAGGTAGCCAATCGGGTTGCCGTTCTGGGGATCGAGACCTCCCCACTTATTTGCATAATACCCAAACATGGGAAAGCCCTTCACAGCCGTATACCCATAACCTCTTACCGCCCTGTCAAGATCCGCAGGGTTGGTTTGGTTTACACTCGTAATCCGGTCCCTGTAAGTGTTAAAGATGAATACTGATGACCACCTGATGGCTTTGTCTACGTTGACGGTCATTATTTCTACATCTATTCCCCTACCTTGCATACTGCCGATGTTTTTAGGGATAGTTGATTTCCCTAATCCGGTTGTAACATCTATTACCTGTGTGCCATACATATCTGCAACCCTTTTCCAGTATAGCTCCAGTGTTCCGGAAACACGTTCATTTTTTAGTTTAAAATCAATGCCCATATTGGTCATGCCGGTTTTTTCCCAGGTAAGTTGCGGGTTGTAAAAGTTCTGAATATTGGTGTAGGGTGTTTGTGTAAAGAGAGATACGCCGGAATAGGTTAACGTTGTGGAGGCCACCATTGAGGGATCAACGTTACCACTGAATCCATAAGTGCCGCGCAGAGACAAGCCAGACAGCCAATCAATGTTGTAGAAGTCTTCCTG
This sequence comes from uncultured Flavihumibacter sp., assembly GCA_946481605.1. The sequence goes on from CAMLPA010000215.1 coordinate 2,983, forward strand.
TGCGATGTTCCAGCTTCCACCCACCGACCAAAATGGTTTCCATTTATTGTTGGTAGCCAGGCCGAAAAGATTGGCAGCGTCTCTTCTTGCGCTGGCAGAAAGCGTGTAACGTTTATTGTAGGTATAGGCCATGTTACCATAAAGGGATACAAACCGTGTATTTCGTTCGGTAATATTTGCTGTATTGGGAATAAATATTTGAGCGCCCGTAACAAAATTTGGATACCTGTTGGCGTAATCCACTGCGTTAAAAGTCAGGATATCTTCATCAAGTCCATAGGTTCGGTAGCTATTGCCAGAAGTTTTATTTTCGCTCACTTGCGCACCTGCTATGGCCGTAATTTGAGAGTACCCCAAAGTTTTATTAAAGTTTAGTTGAAAGCGGAGATCGCGGGCCACCATGCTTTCTATCCCCCTGTCAAGTATCGCGCCCTTTGGTACCCGGTAGGTAACCTGGCCTGTAGAGCGATTAAGTGCGGAGTACTTGTTGATAAGGTCTCTGGTGAAAAAACTTTCCGCACTGTACAGGTAATTGGTTTCGGAAACCTGTTTCTGGTGCCTGAGTTTAAGGTCAACCTGCAGGCCGTTGATGATCTTATAGTTGACGTTGACCATTGCGTTGATGTCGTGCACACCATTTGATTGCTTAATGTGGTTGTGCTCTTCAAGAGGATAATATTTCCAGTCTAAAAGTTTCCCGCCACCCAATGTATCAATGAAGCCCTCTCTGAATTCCTTGTATAATGGGAGTGGGTTGCCGTCAAGATCAGAAAAGCGGGTATAAATAGGAAGAGCAGTTCCGTTAGGAGATATGGAACCGAAGGCTGGTCTTGGGAATGTACCTGATCTTTGCGCATAAGAAACATCGGCGGAAACCAGCAGCCTGGGTGAAATCTGCCAGGTATTGTTGAGCCGAACAGTATAGCGTTTGAATGTTTCATATCGGCTGCCTGTATTGTCGTCGTAGCCAATACCCAGTGACCACGACATATTGTTACTTCCCCCTCTTGCGGTAAGTGCATATTGATTGTTAACAGCCGTCCGGTACATATTTTCCATAAAGTCACTCCGCACATCGTGTTGTTTCATTTCTTCCAATATAGTCTCTCCCTCCTCCTCCGATAGGAGCCCGTCACGCATTTTAAACAAGGTTTCATACACCGGGGAGAACACAGGACGGCGCGAGTTGGTTACATCCGCCCACCTGTATTGCTTGCTGAAGAGAAACTTTTCAAAATCGACCAGTTCTGCAGGGCTTATTAAAGGAATCTGAAAAAGATCCGGCTTTTCAGTAATGGAGGAATTGAAGTTGAAATCAACCTTTATTTTTTCGTTGAACTTTCCTTTTTTCGTGGTAATCACGATTACACCGTTAGATGCTTTTGCACCCCATATAGAAGCGGCCGCGGCATCTTTTAGGATGGTGATGTTTTCCACATCATTGGGGTTGATGTTATCGATATCCCCTTCATACGGGAAATTGTCTACAATGATGAGTGGTTTAGCAATTTCAAAATTCCTTGTGCTGAAGCCCCTGATCACCATCTGATTCTGCGCGGAAGTACCCACACGCTCCGAGGCTACCACCGTAGCGCCGTTCGTAATGTATTTCAGTCGATCAATCACATTGGTGCCGATCTGTTCGTTGTACAGTTCATTTCCAATCCGGGTGAATGATCCCGTGGCCCTTTCTTTTTCTATGACCTGGTAACCTGTATTCACCACCACTTCTTCCAGTTCAGCATACACCCTTTGCAGGGTAAGTAGTAAGGGCACTACCGTTGCACTGGTCAACGCTACTACCCGAGACTGATAGCCAATATAGGAAACCAATAAAGTATCGGGTAAAGAGGAAGCTGAAAAAGTAAAAGCGCCATTAAATGCGGAAATAAATTGTTTGCCGGAACTTTTAAGTACCAGCGTAACGCCTGAAAGCGGGCTGCCGGTTTCAAGGTCTGATACCTTGCCGGTTATTGCCCGGGATTGCTGTGCGGTGGCGGAGAAGAGCATGCAGCAGGTGCACCATACCACCAGTATATTTTTTATCATTGCTAAGCAGTTTTAAATGGTTGTAATCAGGTATTTCTTACCCTTTTTTGAAGAAGCTTCCACTTTAACACCCAATACCTGCAGCCAGCGCAGCAGGTCGGCACTTACAAATGCGGCGATCTGTTCTTTGGTATAGTGCGCAGGAAGCAAAACGGAGTAACAGTAGGTATGCGCCGCCGTCCATTCTTCATAGAGCGCCTCTGCCGGTTTAATAAAGCGAGAAGAATCTGAAACACTCAGTTCGAAGTCTTCTTTATTCAGCAGAATGCCGCCTTTCATGGCCAATTGACATAAATGAAGCAGAGAAAGATTGTAGAAACCAGTGGTGGAATAAGGGTTTTCAGGCCGGCGGAGTGTCCCGTTAGGCGGAGAGACGCCCTTCAGGTGTCCCGTTAAGGTGGAATAAAACAGAAAGGCTGGCTTTTCCAGGTGATCATCTGAAAGGCTCAGTAAAGGAAGCGAAGCATCAAAACCGGTGATGTCTTTTTTCACCGGCCAGTGTACGGTTTCTTTTGAAAGCATCTCCTCAATATTGCGGGCCGTAACCCGCTCCGTTCCTGTAATGGCCTTTACTTTTCCATTTTCTCCAATCCAGACCACATGTGAAATGATTTTATGCGGAAAGGCCATGGCATGTTCCGGCTCTTTAAGGGCAACAGGCAGGAGGATTTTTTTTAAAGAAGGGAATTTTCTCCAGGCTGTTGCTACTTCGTCCGTGTTCCTGAAATCAGCGATGGTAATTACTTTCACTTTATCCTTGAAGATCTTTTGCAGGCTATCGATCGCCGGGAGTGCCTTTATGCACGGAGAACAATACCTGCCCCAGAAATCAAGAATCACCAGCTTGCCACGGTATTGGGAGAGCGTTACTTCTTCCGGATCGCCAATTGCACGGCTGTTCAAAATCCTGAACCTTATCTCCGGCACCTCATCCCCCACTTCCAAAGCCTTTACTTCCTGTCCCAGCCCCTTACTCCACAGGCATAGCAATGCCACTACGCCAATAAGCGCTTTTTTCATTT
>CAMLPA010000216.1 GCA_946481605.1 uncultured Flavihumibacter sp.
TCGTTCGGGACGAAGAGGCCGCTGGTTCGAATCCAGTCATCCCGACAGCATTCAGTTCAAAGGATTACAAAAGGCTCGTGAAACGCAATGTTCACGGGCCTTTTTCAGAACCTTAAACACCGGTTCTTTTATCAATGATATTTTCGTTGGAGTTACGTTATTTTTTACTACGATACTGCCGGAAATCATGTCCTGAATTGCACGCCTGTTTATCATATTTACCAAGTATGAAAGCTGAAGCGAACATCAGGCTTATCAATAACACGGCATCAATGAACGCAGACTGAAAACGTTCGGACAGTTCCAGGTATTTTTATGGCAAGGCGTTAAGTGGTAATGGTTTGAATGGCAAATAAGACATTCGGGTAGAATAGTCAATCGCCTGCATGGGTTACCTGGCAAAGGATGATGAGCCGTTGGCGTGTAAACCTAGCGCCGGCCTCTTTATTTTGGTTTAATATATTCTAATGCTTGCGGTCCATTTAATAAAGAAATAATTACCCCGATAATTCCTGCCAATATAATGATGATTAAATACGTTGCGATCGTTAAACCCAATACCGCCAATACCTTTAATAGTATTGATTTTATTGACCTTTCCCTGTAGAACGCCCTGAAGAACCAGAACAATATTGGCGGAACAAGTAAAACTGAAAACTGGGTCATTTTAAAGAAAATGCCTGGTGAGTGTCTGAAAAAAAACATGAGCGGGTAAACTAAAATAATGCTCACCAACGTATAAAAAGACAAAATATAGGCGTTCATCACCACATGCTCATAATAATTATTGCCCCATTTCCGGAACGCGATTTTTGTAATAAGCGCAAATAATGGAATGTATATCAACATGAGTATTGAGTTGTAGCTCGACATGAACGTCATCATATCTGCCATTAACTTCGAATTCACATGTATCTGCGCAAAATAGTCGCTTAGCACTTCTTTAAAGTTCAACACTTTAAAAGAAATAAAGGTGGAAATACCACTTAATACAAATACCAGTAATATTGGCTTATAGTGGTTTACCCTGTTGCCGTCTATAAATTCACGAGCCGTTTTGCCAGGGTTTTTCAGCGTACTTTTTATGGAATAGAGCAATCCCTTATTGGTGTGAAAAATAGTGTATTGCAGCTCGTCCCAAATGTATTTTCTGTCAATTCGTTTGTATTTTTTCTGCCCGCATTTCCCACAAAAATTCTCTGTTACCTGGTTGGCACAGTTTAAACAAGTTTCCGCCATTTTAGTTGGTATTTCTGGATTTGATTTCTTTTTTTACGTCCTGGTAGTTTTTCAGATTCATCAAAAAAAGCGGGGTAAACAGCAGTGGCATTACAGTGAAAAAAGTGAATCCTTTTAGGATGAAGCCAAATATGGATGCTCCTGCCATGATTCCGATGAGCGCGGCGAAAGCGATGTAAATGGCTTTTCGTTTTTTTTCTTCAAGCATTAATTCCTGCACCGTAAGTTCAGCTAGTTTTTTTGTCTGCATGTGTTTTAAGATATTTAGTTTCCTGTCTGAGTTTTAAAAGTAGATTTTTTTTACTTTTTCCTGAAACTGAAATTAAAATCTGAACACATAAGCTTTTTTCCTATTTAAGAACCTGGGACCGGTCGCCGCAAGAACTATAGACAACATTAACTGGAATTCATCCCTTAATGTTGCTGTATCATTTTTAAAACAAGTGTAATTTCTTTGATGATTGCTTCGCAGAATCCTGGTGTCTCCTCCGGCTGATGTTCACCCTTGCGCTCCAGTTCATTTGCCATTTCAGCGAGCGTGTACATGCCTGCCGAGGCCGCTGTTCCATAAAGCTTGTGTCCGATTTCTTTTGCGGCCTCGCCTGTTGGATGCTCAGACAATCTCTTTAAAGCCTGCATAGATTTTTCCAACTCACGCTTTGCCGCATCAAGTGTTTCCGCGAGCGAAACCGGGTCGTCTCCAATATATGACCGGAGTTTTTGCGGATCGTAATGTTTTTCAGCAGCAGGTGTGTCCAAGGTTTCCATTACGGGTCCTTCCTGGTGGTACAACCATTTGTTCACCACGCCGGCGATGGTATCAGCAATGATGGGTTTCACCAGGAAATCATTCATGCCAGCGGCAAGGCATTTTTCTTTTTCCCCCTTCACATTACCAGCGGTGAGTGCTATGATGGGAATCAGGTTCCCGTTTTCCAGGCTCCTGATCTGCGCGGTGGCATCGTAACCGTTCATTACAGGCATCTGAACGTCCATAAGTATGAGGTCGGGTAACCTGTTCCGGCAGAGTGCAACGGCCTGTGCCCCATCAGTGGCTTCCAGGATGGTGGCTGAGGGGGCGATGCTGCGTATTATGGTTCTGGCGAGTAGCATGTTCACTGAATTGTCTTCAGCAATCAGGATGGCCCCGCTCACCCCTGTGTTTTCCGTTTCTTTTTCCGGTTCTGGGGTTTGAAGTGTTTCGTTTGTCCGTAACCGGGAAAGCATACCGTAGAGGTCCTGTAGTTTAAGGGGTTTGATCAGCCTTTTCCTGATGTCCAGTTCTTTGCACCATTGGTGAATACTTTGGTCGTCGGAGGAACTGTGGAGCAAAGCGATGGGTTGCTCATCGAAGCTGGGGTAAAAACTTTGCCTGATTTTGCGCACTGTTTCCAGTCCATCCATATAAGGCATGTGGTAGTCGATGAGGATCACGTCGAACTGTTCCCCTTTTGCGAGGAGTTGAAGTGCTTCAAATCCGTTGGTGGCTTCGGTTACTTTCATTTGTTTCAGGGCGAGCATCCGGGAAACGATGAGGCGGTTGTGTTCGTTGTCGTCCACCACCAGTACATTCCTGATGTTTTCGATGCCTGTCCATTCAATGGATTCACCCTGTTCGGCCCTGAAGACGATGTCGAAGAAGAAAGTACTTCCTTTTCCGGGCTTGCTTTCCAGTTGCAGCCGACTATTCATCAGTGCGAGCAGTTTGTTGGCGATGGTAAGTCCGAGTCCGGTTCCTCCATATCTTTTGGTGGTGGAACTGTCTTCCTGGGTGAATGCGTCGAATATTTTGTGTTGTCTGTCGGGTTTGATACCAATGCCTGTATCCCGAACCGCGAAGCGGATGGTGCGCTCGTTGCTGTTGCCGCCCATGTCCATGATTTTCAGTTCTATTTCTCCTTTTTCGGTGAACTTGGCGGCGTTGCTGAGCAGGTTTACCAGGATTTGTTTCAGGCGGATGGCATCGGCGTAAATGAACCTCGGAAGGTCGGTTCCGATGTTGAGGAGCATTTCGAGCCCCTTGTACTGAACCTGGTAAGTGATGATATCGCTGGCCTGGCCGCAGAGTTCATAAAGGTCACATTTTTCAATGTCCAGTTCAAGGCGACCCGCTTCTATCTTCGAAAAATCGAGGATATCGTTAATGGTACTGAGGAGCGCGTTGCCGGATTGGTTGATGATGGAAACGTATTGCCGCTGGGTTTCACTGAGCGGGGTTTTTAAGACCAGGTCGGTGAAGCCGATCACGCCATTGAGCGGGGTTCTGATCTCGTGGCTCATATTGGCCAGAAATTCCGATTTGGCCACGTTCGCCTGTTCGGCCTGTTCTTTGGCCAGTTTCAGTTCTTCCCGCTGCTTGATCATGGCGGTAATGTTCTGGGTAAAAAGCATCATGCCGCCCACTTTTCCATCATGACTATACCAGGGCCTCATTTCCCAGGTAACATACTGGTCCTCCGGGTCATCTTTCAGCCGGTACACATCTTCTTCTTTTCTTTCCACAGCCCCTGCCAGAATTCTTTGGTGCCTGTCTTTACGGTCTTGTGAGAGGTCTGGGAATACATCATAGTAAGACATTCCCACCACTTCTTTCCCCGCCAGGTGGTAATCATCCTTCCATCTTTTACTTACGGCGATGAGTTGCATGTTTTCATCCACCATCGCTACGGCTGCAGGAGTATGCTCCACGAAGGAGGCGAGCCTGCTTTTTTCGTTGATGAGCGCGTTTTCGATGATCCTTTTCTCCGTGATGTCAATCGCTACGCCGAGGTAGCCGGTAATTTCGCCATCATGGTCGCGGATGGCGGTGGCCACCAGGGATACGGTTCTTTTTTCGCCATTTTTCCGGATATAGGTCCAATCCCTGTTTTCGGACCCCACACCTTTTGCCACTGTTATAAATACGCTTAGTCCTTCCACCGGCTGCCCGAGTTTTTCGGTGAGTTCGCGGCCACGTTGCGCCACTTCTGCGGGATCGTGGAAGATAGTAGGGGTGTGAATGCCCACCATTTCTTCGCTGGTGTAGCCGAGCATTTTTTCGGCTCCGGTATTGAATACGGTGATAAGTCCGTTCGGATCGGTGGCAATGATGCTTACTTCGGAAGCCGCGTTCAACAAATCGTTGAGTTGTTTCTGGGAGCGCCGTATTTCAAGGTCAGCGCGTTTCGCGGAGTCTATATCCTGGAAAGTGCCGTACAGTTTTTTGCATACACCCTCTTTCATTTCAGCGCGACCTATCGCTCTTACCCAAAAGTCTCTTCCATTTGCATCTGTTAACTCAAGTTCCATGTCCCAGGCTGTACCATGGTGCAACGCCAGGTTTACCGCTGTTGCTATGCGTTCCCTGCTTTCTCCTTCTTTGTAAAAATTAATCGCTGTGCTGAGATCCGGCTGATAATCTTCAGCCACAGCGTGAATCTCTTTAGTGATGCTGGACCAATAAAGTTTCCTGTTTTCGAGGTCCAGCTCCCAGCCACCCACGCGTGCCATTTCGCTGGTTTGTTCCAGCATCAGCCTGGTGATCCGCAAACTTTCTTCCAGCGCGGCACGCTCCGTAATGTCCACAGCGTTGCCGATTACATAAGGTTTTGCACCATCGCCCCATTCCAGGATATTATTGAACAGCCATATCTTGGGCGTGCCGTTTTTGTGCAGCGTAATCATCTGGCCACTGGCGAACCCAGATCGTTTTATTTCTTCCAGGTAGGCGCGAACGTTTGGATGTCTTTCTTCGGGAATAATATCGAAGAGGGTTTGTGGCAGAATTTCTTCCGGTGTATAGCCCAGGATGCGGGCGCCTGCTGTATTTACAGATAAGAAATGTCCTTCAAGGTCATGCGTACACATCAATCCCTGGGAGTTTTCAAAAAAAGCGCGCAGTTTTCCTTCACTTTCAGCCAGTTTCGCGGCCCTTTCTTTTTCAAGGGTAATGTCCCGCGCGATGGCGAAGAGGTAACCTGTTTCCGGCTCGGGCGTTGCCACCCACTGCAGCCAGCGGTACTGCCCATCATTGCGTTTGAACCGGTGTTGGAAATTCACGGTGGGTTCTCCTGCCGCCAGCTTGGTAAGTTCTGCCTGGGTGGCATTCAGATCGCTGGGATGCACCAGTTCAAAAAAGGAAGTATGGAGCAGGGTTTGCTCATCCCATCCCAATATGACTGTAAATGCGGGGTTCACTCTTTTAAAGAAACCATCGGTTCCGGCAATGCACAACAGGTCGTTGGAAAGCCGGAACAACATTTCAAAGTGCCTGAACTCTTCTTTCTGCCGCCTTTCCACAATCAGGTCCATCACTTCTTCCGCCAGGAGTTTCAACGCTTCTTTCTGATCGGGCCGCAGGTGACCAGGTTCAGGCCCCAGTACACATAGGGTACCCAGCGCATAGCCGTTCGGGTCCACCAAAGGCTGACCGGCATAGAACCTGATGCCTGGTTCATTCAGCACCATTTCGTTGCTGTTGAAACGTTCGTCCATGCGCGCATCCGGTACCTCCATGATGTGGTGGTCCAGAATTGCATACTGGCAAAAAGCTACCTCCCGTGATGTTTCTTTCACATCAAGTCCGGTTCCTGATTTGATCCATTGGCGATTTTCATCAATCAATGATACCAGGGATATGGGCGTACCGCAGATCAGCGCCGCCAGCCGGGTAATGCGATCGAAAGACGCTTCAGGAAGCGTATCCAGTATTTTGTAGCCACGTAAGGCCCGGACGCGTTCGGCTTCATGCATAGTAACTGTGTATTGATTCACTCATTTCAAGTACTACGAATATAAAAATTTATGGCTGCCGAAGC
>CAMLPA010000217.1 GCA_946481605.1 uncultured Flavihumibacter sp.
TTTTTTGAATCGGCCCGCTTTATCGGGGTGGAAAAGAATATGGCCTGGGTGGCACACCCCTACAAGGGCCTCTACAAAGTATCGCTCGACAATGGTGTTCATCCCACCAATACCACTTACAAGGATCCGGGAAAGATATTGTCGCAAAACCGGAACTTCATTTATAAGGTGAAGAACAGGATCATCCTTTCCAGCGACAACGGTCTATTTGAATACAACGGCAACACAGGCGATTTTGAACCCTCGGCCTATCTCCGCAGCATCTTCGGTCCCATCTCCGTGCAATACCTGAAAGAAGACGAAACAGGAAACATCTGGTTCGTATCCGACAAAAGACTAGGTGTGGTGGAATTCATCCAGGAAAAACCACGCATCACCTTTCTCCCCGAGCTCAACAACAAAGTAATGGCCAACGGGTATGAACACATCTACCCCTACAACAGCCAGAATATTTTTGTAGCGGGAGAACAGGGATTCTACCACATCAACTACGACCTCTACAAAAAGGACCGGGAACAACTCTCGGTACTCATCAGCACGGTGAAGACCCTGGGCAACAGAGACAGTACGGTTTTTGGCGGCTACCAGGCTTCTTCAGGTACGCCGAAGCTCCATTACAACCAGAACTCCCTTCATTTCGATTTCGTTTCTCCCCTGCATGGTCAGCAGGACAATATCGAATACACGTATTACCTGAAGGATTTTGATAAAGCATGGAGTACCTGGTCTAAAAAACGCGAAAAGGAATACACCTATCTCCCGCCAGGCACCTACACTTTTATGGTGAAGGCGCGCAGGTTTGAAGGCGAAGAATCGCCGGTGCAAAGTTTCAGGTTCGTGGTACTGCCCCCCTGGTACCGCACCACCTGGGCTTACCTCGTATATGCGCTTATCGTAATTGCGGCTTTGTATGCGGGGCACAAATGGCAGCGCCGCAAATTCATCCGGCAACAGGAGCGTCACGCGGAAGAACAGAAAAAACTACAGTACCTGCATCAATTGGAACTGGAAAGAAACGAGAAAGAGATCATCCGTCTCCGAAACGAAAAACTCGAAGCGGAAATACAATTGAAAAATACGGAACTGGCTTCCACTACTATGAACCTGGTACAGAAAGGGGAAATGCTGCACAAAGTGAAAGAAGAGTTCCAGAAACTCAAGAAAACCGATAACAAGGAAACCTCCGATGAAGAATACAAAAAGATCATGCGGATGCTGGAGGAGCACAAACTCCGGAACGACTGGGAGCAATTCGCCGTACACTTCGATAAGGTGCACAGCGATTTCCTGGTATCCCTGAAAGAGCATTATCCCAAACTAACGCCCAGCGAACTGAAGCTTTGCGCCTACCTGCGGCTGAACCTATCCAGTAAAGAGATTGCGCAGATCATGAACATCACGATAAAAAGCGTGGAGTTGAGCAGGTATAGGTTGCGCAAGAAACTGGGGATACCAGGCGAGATAAGCCTGTTCAATTTTTTACTGGATTTTCATTCCACGGCGAATGCGGTGTAAGCTTTAGCGGAAAACATATTCATGAAGATTTTTCTTCCCGCATCCGAACCCAAACGAATATCCCGGCGCAGAAGGTGATTATACCAGCGATATGGACGGCCCAGATGAGTCCGAACCAGGCAGCCACAATACCAGACATTACCGCGCCAACCGTATAGCCTATGTCGCGCCAGAACCTGTACACCCCCAAAGATGAAGCGCGCCACGCCGGATGCGCCACATCACTCACGCCCGCCAGCAAAGCCGGGTAAACCATTGCTGTGCCTATCCCAAGCAATACAGAACTGTAAAGCCCCGACCATAACGGCGAAAAAAACTCCAGTCCAATCAAAAGATGGCCAAGCGCCTGCACCAACATTCCCCAGACAATCAGCGGTTTTCTTCCCCATCTGTCGGCAAGTGGCCCCGTAATAATTTGTCCAGCACCCCAAACCACAGGATAAACCGCCTTAATCCACCCGACACCTTCCAACCCCACGCCGGCCGACAGAAACAGCAGTGGAAAAACACCCCACGACATGCCATCGTTCAAATTATTGACAAGGCCGGCCTGTGAAATCGCAAAAAGATTCCTGTTTTTAAAAGAAGTTTCTTTGAACACCCACAAAAGTCCTGGCTTTTTTAAAGGTTGGCCACCACTGGTTTGCATCGCTTCCAGTTTGGCGTATGCACGTGTATCTTTTATGACCAGGATCGAAAGCAACAAACCAGCGACAGTATAAAATATTCCGATGTAAAAGGGAGCAGGTCTCAACCCATAAGCGGCGGCGAGGTAACCGGTAAGCAGGGCCGTTAGTCCAACAGCGCCATATCCCGCGGCCTCGTTCCACCCCATCGCGAGGCCGCGATTGCCAGGACCAACAAGATCAATCTTCATGTTAACGGTCATGGACCATGCCAATCCCTGGCTCACACCAAGTAAAATATTCGCTGCAATGATCCAGTTCCATTCGGGCCCCCAGGCCAGCATAAAAGGTACAGGCAATCCAACCAGCCAGCCCAGAACAAGCACTTTTTTCCGCGTAAACCTGTCGGCCAGTACACCTGATACAAGATTCGTGAATGCCTTCACCACCCCGAACGCGATGATGAACGAAAACACCACCATATCAGACTTTATCCCGAATTCTTCTGTGCCTACCAATGGTACTACCGTTCGCTCCAGCCCCACCATCCCGCCAACGAGCATGTTTACCAGCACCAGCAAACTGAATTGTTGCCAGTTTTCCCTGAGTCCTAATTTAATTTTTCCATTGCTCAACTGTTGGGGTAGCATAAGCGGGGTTTCAGACAAAGTTATTTCAAACTATACCTCACCCCAATATACAACTCCCGCCCTCTTGTAGGCCCCCACACTGATGAAAGATCGAAGTAAGGACCAAAGGGATTATCTGCACTGATGATCGGATTGGGTTGAAGGTAGTTGGCGATATTCTCACAACCCGCGTAAACCTCCAGCGTACTCCAGCGGAACGTACCCTGTACATTTACAGTAGCATAAGGATCAGAACTTGAAGGACGCTTGTAAGGCGCAGGATATTGTTGTGTATCGGGCAAACGCATTTTGTCGAACCAATGGGCGTTCACATCTGCCTGCCAGCGGTTATCGCTGGTGTGAAAAGATAGCGCGGACATCAACCGGTTCCGGGGATTGAAGGGCAGCGCCACTTTTCTGCCGTTCTCTTTTCTGAATACGTCCAGGTAATTGTAGGCGGCCCTGAATTCCAGTTTACGGAAAAAAGTAAATGCTGCATCCACCTGAAATGCATTGGAACGTGACACCCCATCGAAGTTACGGATAATGATTGCCGTTGGATCCACATCATATTCAGGGAAGAACTGGTTTTGAAAACGGGTCTGGTAAAAATCTGCGCTGATGGTACCTGAAACAACACCATCCTTACTAAAGCGCCAGGTGTGGCTGACTCCCCAGTTCATCGCCTGCTCCGGCCGTAGCTTTTCAAGAAACGAAATGTTACGTGCACTGGTAAGGATGACGGGATGTTCAGCAAAAAGGTTCACCTGACGCCAACCGGTTCCAGCCGATACACGGAAGGTGTGGTCCTTGAACACCGCATATTTGAGCATGGTGCGCGGGGTAAAATACCAGCCTTCTTCCTGGTGCCGGTCGGCGCGTGCCCCTGTAATGAGTACCAGTTTATCGCCTGCCCAGTGAAAACTGTTTTCGGCGAATACGCCAGGCACGGTAAGGCGCGTTGTGTAATCACCCTTGTATGTTTTCCGGGGATCAGGTACGGAAAAGGCGATGGTTTCATCCAGCCTTTGATACCGGAAACTGAGTCCATACTTCAATTCATGTGTATTCCATCCCACTTCGTGTTGCAGGTTGGCGTATCCTGTTTGCTGACGCGCGCCGTAGGCTGTTGTTCCAAACCAGCTATCCTGCACATGCGAAGATCCGGACAAGGCCAGGGAAATGGCCTGCTTCGGGGAAAAACGATGCCCCATTTTCAGGAAAAGTTCCGGTTGATTAAAATGAACGGATTGTCCATATACGCGATCACTTCCTTTATCGGCCGTTGCCTGATAACCATGTTGCCCTCCAACCCGCTGTTCGTGCACAAAACGCAGTCCGAACTGCATGTTCAGCCCTTGTTCCTGTTCATTGCCGTACTTCCATTTATTGTAAGCCATGTACCTGGTAAGCAGGGGCAGGTCAAGAAACCCATCTTTGTTGCCATCCACCCTTCGGGCGGGCTGCACGTTGTGCATTGCCAGGAGCGTATGCCATTTTTTGTGCTTCCCCACTGGTGTGGCGATATTGGCATTAAAATGTTTTTCTCCGAAACTATTGATGTACGCGTTAAGGTGCAAACGATCCGCTTTATCTGGGTGACGGCTGTCGAGATTGATCTGTCCACTGATGCTTTCGTACCCCTGGAGCACAGAGGCGGTTCCTTTAGAAACGAAAATATTTTCCACTACCGTTCCCGGATAGGTGCTGATACCGTAAGTATAAGCGGCCCCATTTAAAGCGGGCAATCCATCAACCAGCAACTGGTTGTAAACACCCGAAAGCCCCAGTATGCGGAGTTCCTGCGCATTGGTAACCACGTTGGTCGTTTGTGCCTGAACCGAGGCCTGCGTGCCGAAACATCCCGCCAGATCACAACAGGCCGCCTTGCTGAGTTCATGCTGACCAATCACTTCCGTTTTGAGCACGGAAGCTCCTGCGATAAAACCGTCCTTCCTGCCGGAGACGGTAACGCCGGTTAATTCAGTTCCGGTCAGCTTCAACGTGATGCTGAGATAAGTCCTGCCATCCCAGGCAATGGTATCTGTGGCATAACCGGCACAGGAAGCCACTAAACGTTTATCTGTAACCCCATCAGCGTTCAATTCGTACATGCCGTTTTCATTCACCACCGCCCCCACGGCATTGCCGATCCATTGCACCGTTCCGCCGGGAAGTATCTCTTTATTTCCGTTGCTTTCTCCGAAAAGTTTCCCTTTAATTACCTGTGCCGACACCAAAAAAGGAAATAAAAGACAGGAGAGCAAAACCCCCTTTCTCACTGTTTTTTTGTTTTAGCCGCCTTATCTTTTTTCACACGGTACGGTGTAGTGCTTTTGTCGTCGCAACCTGGCGTGGTTTCAATTGTCTTACGCAATTGTTCCAGACTGATCACTTCATCATTGTATGCTATCGTAAAATCTGACGCATTGGATACACGTTTGGTAAACGTTACAGACTCCACCCCATCCTGGTTCAGCAACTGTTTTTTGATGGTGGGCATATCGCCATCGCAGGTTAGGTTAAGCACAGGAATGACCGTCTTTTTTGAAGTATTGGATTGTGCGGAAGCATGTTGCGCAGAAAATATCAGACAACAGGAAATGAGGAGAAAAGAAAATAAGCTTTTCATTGTAAAGTATTGAGGAATGAATAATAAGGTTCAGGCTAACCCATGCGGATTAACCAACACATACCGGCAATAACTTATGAAAAGCGGGGCGGTTGCCAGAAATCCATGGCAGTGCCCGATGGAAGTATTTCCATCTTTTGTGAGGCAAAAACAATAGGAGGAGGATAAGAAGTCGCTTCAAAAAACAACACCGGCTTTGAAGGCAGCCAGGCATGTACGCAACAGGAGCAGCATTGGAAGGGATTTCCTTCATTCGCACAGCCATCATCATGGTGGGTTTCCGCAGCGGCATCATCACATACGGATCCGGAAGAACAGCATACAGGTTCATCGGAACAACAGGCGTCCCCCTGCCCTGCTGCAAACAATGGCTGTACCATTGCCATACAGCAGGCAAAAAGTACGATAAACAACCCAAACCATTGCATTATTTTCGGCATGAATAAAACTTCTGCAACAAATATACATGCTTTGGCCCGAAAATTCATCTGAGTAAAACCTGTTCCTGATCAGGGCATATTAACCCGTATCTTCGCCCCTCAAACAAAATTTATGCTCGCACACCACGTCCTTTTCTGGCTGAAAGCCGATACCACCGAAGAAC
>CAMLPA010000218.1 GCA_946481605.1 uncultured Flavihumibacter sp.
ACTGAAGGTTCAGGTTGGTGCGCGAAGTATTGCCCCCTTCGGTATCATCTATGGCGCCGAAACGGGAGATTAACCCTGCTTCAATGGCACGTTGCGGGATCTGGCCGCTCGCGTCCCATTTACTGTTGAGGTGGGAGAAAGACAGCGTTATCCTATCGCCTGTATTGGTCGTAGTTGCGTATTTGCCCATCAGGTTGAGGCGGTTGAAGTTTTGCGGGGATTCAAACCAGCCGTTGGTGCGGAGGTATTCCGTAGCCAGCCAGGCAGATTGTTTGTCATTGGAAACCAGGTTGAACATGCCCAGGGTGCGGAGCGTATTGAATTTTCCAGCTTCCAGTGTGATGCTGCTGTTATCGAGGTGATCCTTTGTTTGGAAAGCCACATAACCTGCGGTAGCCATATTTCCTTTGGCGGCCTGGTAGGGGCCTTTGTCGAAATCGATCTTGTCCACGGTTTCCGGAATCAGGAAATGGAGGTCGGCATAACCCTGCCCGTGGGCGTGGCTCACCATGTTCACGGGCATACCATCAACAGTGATATTGATGTCGGTGCCATGATCGATATCGAAACCACGGAGAAAAATCTGTTCCGCTTTACCGCCCCCGGCGTGCTGACCAATAAACAATCCGGGCACCTTCCGAAGCAGCTCCTGTGATGATTTTACCGGGTTCGTGCGCAGGTCAATATCCGAAAAGATATGAAGGTGTTTAGGTTCATTCGTGATGGTGACGTTGTCCAGTTGAAAAGGAACAGATTCAAGTTGAACCAATAAACTATCTGTACCAGCTACCACCCATCTGGCTGCATGAGCGATATGGGTAATGAGCAGCGAATCGCCGGTGCGTGCTTCTTTCAGGAAGAAGAAGCCGGAAGGTGAACTATGCGCATGAGCGCCACTCCGAAGGTTGGAAATGGTGGCGCCCTCCAGCGGCTTCCGGTCACTACCAGTGATGCGGCCGGTTTGTTGTGCATGGGCTAACACAGAGAAGCAGGTAAAAATGAGTAAAAGTGTTTGTTTCATGGTTGAGCTGATGGTTAAACTTGCGGCAAGTTCGGAAAATTTCAGGTTTTGAGTAGTTTGATGCAACATTGTTGTATACGATAAATCGTTCTCAATACTCGGATGCATCACAACCCCCGGCTCCCCAACATGAATAGTCGCATCTTGGTCTCCCGCTACTTTGCCAACCGCAGCGTCGCCACGTTGCGACTGCGAGAAACGAAGCAGGAAGAAATTGCGTGCAAAAGGATACCGGCTAACCGAAGCGCTCAAACACATACAAAGCTTTTGCACGTAAGTGGCGAGCAGTATTTTGCGTGAATAAAAAGTGCAACCTAATCGAACCGCTTTAATACATATAAAGCCTTTGCATCGTCTTATTGCGACTGCGAGAAACGAGGCAGAAAGCAATCGCGGAAAATTATCCTCCGCATGCAGCACTTCAACAGGCCTTTGCGTCTCTGCTGCCTTGCGTCTTTGCGAGGAACGAAGCAATTACGTGCAAAAATACCAACTAACCGAAACGCTCCAGAACCAATAGCGCTTTTATCTGCAGGACAACGAGTTGCGAACTGCCAGGCAAGCAGCAACTGCGTGAATAAAAAGTAATACCTAATCAAAACCGCTCCAAATACAAACAACGTTGCGAGGCACGAAGCAATGCGTCGTCGCGCCGTTGCGAGAAATAAAAAACTATTTTAACGGAAACATTCCCCAAACAAACAAGGCTTTGCGTCTTTGCTTCTTAGCGCTGCGCAGTGCGCAGCACAAAGCAGTTGCGTGAAAAATAACCCACCGAACCACGCCTACCCTTAAACGAAAACCCCACCCCCGCGCGGATATTAAAATTTCTATCCGAACAAAAAAGACATTTATCTACGTAAACGGTTACGTTACATAAAATTATTGCTATGGTAACGAATCCATAACCATCGCCCCCATCTGAATAAGCGGGATCGGATAGACCTTTGCAGTCTAATCAAACTTATACATGCGATGAATGCTTTTTATCGGAAAAGCATAAAATGGTGTGCCCTTTTATTGGTGCATCTTTTTATGTACGCGCCATTGAACGCGCAAAACAAAACTACTGCTGTTAAAGGCACGGTGCTGGACGAAACCGCCAGGCCCATGCCTGGTGTTTCAGTTAAAATCACTAATACCAAAGCACAGTACAGCCGCTCAGTACAGACCGGTGCAGCAGGAACTTTTTCTTTCACCGATGTACCTGTTGGCACCCCGCTGAAACTAAGTTTTTCTCACGTGGGGTATGCTGAAAAAGAAATGAACGATGTGCAGCCCGATGCCAATGGCAACATTCAATTGAATGTTGTGATGGAACCTGCTACTGGAGAAATCGAAGAAGTGGTGGTGGTAGGCTATGGCAAAGCCAATAAAAGAGATGTTACCGGCGCGATGAAAACGGTGAAAAGTTCCGAATTCAACCGCGGCATCATCAACTCCCCTGAAGAATTGTTACAGGGCAAAGTATCCGGCGTGAACGTTACCTCCGCCAGCGGAGAACCGGGTGGTTTACAAAGCATCACCGTTCGCGGACCTGGTGGTGTAAGAACGGGAAGTACACCGCTGTATGTAGTGGATGGTATGGCGTTGGATAATTCTTCCATAGGCGGAGCCACCAATCCTTTGGCATTTCTCAACCCCCAGGATATTGAATCCATTGATGTACTGAAAGACGCTTCTGCTACCGCCATCTATGGTGCACGTGGTGCAAACGGTGTTATTCTCGTGACCACCAAACGTGGTAAGTCAGGCTTTAATACACTGAACTACGCTTTCAGCGGCGGTATCAGCAACCTGGCCCGTAAACTCCCGGTATTCTCCGCGGAAGAATACAAAAAGCAGGTGGTGGAACTCGGTGGTACGCTGGAAGATTTCGGTGGCAGCACCGACTGGCAGGACCAGATCACCCGCACAGCCTATACGCAGAACCACAATCTTTCTATTTCCGGCGGCGCCGATAAACTCACTTATTTCGGTTCTTTCGGTATGCAGTTGCAGGATGGTATTCTGAAAGGCAATAAAGTAAAGCGTTACACCGGAAGGATGAACGTTACACAAAAACTGCTGAACGATCGCCTGGTAGTAGAAGCAAACCTGAGTGCCAATAATACCGTAAACCTCCGTCCAAGTATCGGAAGTTTGTTGGGCGGCGCGATCTCTACCAATCCAACTATTCCCGCTTACAATGAAGATGGAACGCCCTATCAGTTCGATAACGGGATCAACCCGCTCACTGTACTCGCACTCGAAAAGGACCTCACCACCATCAACAGAACGCTGGGTAACATCAGCGGAACCTTCACCGTGGTGAAAGGACTGGATTACAAGTTGAACTTCGGTATAGATAATTCTACCGCCACAAGGGATATCCAATCCCTGCCTAACACGGTTCCGCTCCGCCTCGGCAGACTGGATACCTATAACAACTACAACAGGAATTACCTGATCGAAAACTATCTTACTTACAAAGGAGAGTCCGGAAACCACCGTTATACCGCGTTGGCAGGACATTCTTTCCAAAAGATATTCGTGCAGGGAAGGGGAACCAGCATCAATACTTTCCCTATTTCTGATGTGGAACCTATTTACAACCCGGGTATCGGAACGGAGCTTACGCTTGCCAATAACCGCCCTTCAGGATATGCACTCATCAATGAACTGCAATCTTTCTTTGGAAGACTGAACTACCAGTATGATGACAAATACCTGTTTACCGCTACACTTCGTGCCGATGGTTCCTCTAAGTTCGGAGACAACAAAAAGTACGGTATATTCCCCTCATTCTCGGGAGCATGGGTACTTTCAAAAGAGAACTTCCTCCGCAACTCAGTATTCAGTAGCCTGAAACTTAGGGCCGGTTGGGGTAGAACGGGTAACCAGGAAATTCCCGCCAAAATCACACAGGAAGGGTTTCAATCCGCTACCGCTGCGGGATACAGCTACCCACTTTATCCTGGGGCCACGTATCCAACAGGGTACAGATATACGAGGCTTTACAATCCCGATATCCAATGGGAAGTGTCGGCCCAGACAGACCTGGGAATTGATTTCGAATTCATGAATGGTGCATTGAGTGGTACAGTAGATTATTTCAGAAAGGTGACCAACAATATCCTGCTCGAAGTAATATCTGCTGATCCCATTGAGCCAGTTCCCATACAATGGACCAATGTGGAAGATATGACGATCACCAATAAAGGAATTGAAATAGACCTGAACTACCGCAATAAAACAAGTTTCGGATTAGGTTATTCTATTGGCGGAAATATGACCTTCATTGATAATGTTGTTAAGAACTCGCCTTACACGGTTATACCGTCCGGTTCCGCTTCCGGTTCAGGACTAACTTCGGCTACAATTAATGGCTATATTAATAATGAGCCGATCGGGACTTTCTACCTCAGGGAGTTTACAGGTTTCGACGCGAACGGCATCAGCACTTTCACGGATGTGAACAAAGATGGTGTAATAAATGATGTGGACCGCAAGCCGATGGGATCTGCCCTGCCCACCAAAATGTATAATGTAAATGGAACATTATCCTACAAAGGGTTTGATCTCGCTGCCAACTTCAATGGAGTTTCCGGCAATAAGATTTATGACAACACTGCCAATGCGAGCTTCTACAAACTCCTGCTTTCAAAAGGGGTGAACACTACGCCTGATGCGGTGGCATTTCCTGAAGAGTCTGTAAATAACTCGGCGCCTGTTTCTTCCAGGTACCTGAAAGACGGAAAGTTCTTTCGCCTGAACAACCTCTCACTGGGTTACAATTTTAACACCACCGCCCTCGGTATATCTTCCTGGGTGAAGGCCATGCGCATATCACTCACCGGACAGAACTTGTTCGTTGTTACGCCATACGATGGATATGATCCTGAAGTGAACACTGATCGTCAGATGGATGGAATACTTTCTTATGGTATTGATTACCTCAGTTATCCTAAGGCGCGCACGTTCTTGCTTGGCTTCAACTTCACCTTTTAATGTCTATTATTATGAACACAAAAAATAAATTATACGGAATATTGCTGGCAGCCGCTTTGCTTGGAGCGGGCTGTACGAAACTGAATGAAAAGGTATTGGACGAAACCTTTACGCCCGGCGCTGAAGATGCTACAGACGCTGAGAAGGCGGAAGGCGTAATCGCACCCGTGTATGCGCAGCTCCCTGATCTATTCCTGCATACCCGTTATTTCACCTTGCAGGAAATTTCTTCTGATGAAGCGATACTGCCTTACCGTGGTGGTACGGATTGGGGTGATAACGGTATTTACATCGCCATGCATACACACAATTTTACCACTTCCGATGCGAATATCCGTGGTGTATGGAACCTGCTCACGCAAGGTGTTTCAAGAACAGTTTTGGCCATCAATACTTTGCCTACGCTGAACGATCCTTCCGCAAAAACCTTTCTCGCTGAAGCCAGAGGCATGCGCGCTTATTATAACATGTTGCTCCTCGATCTGTTCGGAATGGCTTTTGTAAAAGAAAACGGTGGTGAACTCTCAAAAATTATCCGCGGCAACGATGCGGTGGAATACATTAAAAGTGAACTCCTCGCCGTGGAGCCCGATCTTTCTTCCGATGTTACCCACGGACGTATGTCGAAGCAGGCCGCATGGGGTATTCTGGCGCGTCTGCATTTGAATGCCGCTGTGTACCGTGATATTTACGGCACGCCGTCTTTCACCAATGAGGATATGGACAAAGTACGCGAGTATTGCGATAAGATCATCGCCTCGAACAAGTACCAGTTCTCCCCCGAATACTTCGATCTTTTTGATGACGACAACGATACCAACAAAGAGATCATCTTCGCTGTGGACCAACGCGCAGAATTGAATGGCCACAACCGTCTGGCGTATTTCTCTCTTTCCGGTGACCAGTTCCCACTGCCTCAATATACGGGTGCAAATGGTACCGATGGCCCCGCCATTACTTCCGATTTTTACCGTACATGGGTAAACGCTAATG
>CAMLPA010000219.1 GCA_946481605.1 uncultured Flavihumibacter sp.
CTCGTTTCCAAAGATGTTCCCCCTTATATTAAAGCGGCCCGTACGCCTTTAAGTTATTCCGGCGTAAACTCTGTTGGACTAAAGCGCCGCGGGTACAGCATCGAAAAAATCAACCACATTCTCGATATCTACCGCATCATCTATAACAAAGGAAGGAACACCAGTCAGGCCCTCGAATTCATTGAAGAGGAACTGCCCGCCAGCGATGAACGCGATGAGATCGTAACCTTCATCCGCGAAAGCGGCAGGGGTATCATTAAACGATTCACCAAAGGGAATTCGGATGAGGATTGAGGTGGATAACGCCGGAAAACGCTTCAACCGGGAGTGGATTTTCCGCCACCTTACCCATTCATTTGCTGTAGGAAATGCTTACGCCATCACTGGTCCGAACGGATCAGGGAAATCTACTTTTTTACAGGTACTCTCCGGTGCGCAGATGGCCAGCGAAGGGAAAATAACCTTCTTCCCAGATGGAACGGCTTCAGCCGATCCGGAGCAGCATTTCCAATACATCTCTATTGCCGCTCCGTATCTCGAAGTGGTGGAAGAAATGAGCGCCACGGAATTTTTACGCTTTCACAACACATTCAAGCCGCTGCTCAAAGATTTTTCCATCCCGGAAATTCTTTCCGAAGTGGGCCTCGAAAAAGCGAAGAACAAACAAATCCGCCTCTTCTCCTCCGGCATGAAACAGCGCGTAAAACTGGCCCAGGCCTTCTTTTCAGATACTCCTATTCTCCTGCTGGATGAACCCTGCACCAACCTCGATAAAGAAGGCTACGCCCTGTACCATAAGCTCATCCAACGTTTCGCCCCCCAAAGGCTGGTTGTTGTAGCCTCCAACGACATCCAGGAATACGGCTTCTGCAACACCATCATCAATCCCTCCGGCAAATAGAAGCTTATACTGATGTGATATTTATCACGTCACCGGAAAAGCAACGGGCTTATTTTTGTTCGGAAAAATAAATACGATGAACCAGTCATTCCAATCCATCATCAATAACAATACCCCGGTGCTCATCGATTTCTACGCCCACTGGTGCGGTCCCTGCAAAATGATGCCCCCTGTACTCAAAGAGGTAAAAGACAAACTGGGTAACAATATATCCATCTTCAAAGTAGATGTAGATGCCCACCCAGATGTGGCCGGAGCCTACAATGTCAGTTCTGTCCCTACCCTAATGCTTTTCAGAAACGGAAAATTGCTATGGCGCGAACCCGGCGTTAAATCCGCCCCCCAACTGTTACAACTTATTCAACAATACGCTTCCTGACATCCCTGCACAATAAGTCACCAATTAATCCCCCTTCTACAAATTGCCCCCCCACCCATTTCCACATTTAAACTCCTCTTTCCCGAAAAGTCCCACCACCACCAACTCCCCGAAAGAATCTCACCCCTACCAACAAGCCTCCCAATGCTATACCTCCCAAAACAACCACTCCGAACCCCGGCGTCGACATGTAATTTTTTCGTGTAGAAAAAGCGGGTGGCCCATCCACCATCCAAAAACAACAATCAACCCTCCCCCCATAAACCTCCGTTCGCTTTTTCACGCGAAAAAATTACATGTCGTAAGCCGGCATCCTCTCAAAAAACACTTCCCCATCAATTTATCTTATTCACCACAAGGTTATCGTAATAAACATAGTCCGTTGAAGACACCCCCCAATCTGCCAAAGAACTCCCACCTCTGAAAGTATGGAACGCCATGTTCTTCACCAACCGCTGATTATCGTTCGTCGTCCAACGAATCGCCTGATCCAGCAAAGTAGTATTGTTGATCCTGATGCGAATCCAGCCATTCGTGCTACTACCCGTATTGCTCTTTACATAAATGTGCACATGGTACCAGGTACCCTTGCTGAGCGCTCCGGAACTAGGAAACGACTTCCCAAAGTTATTCCCGAATTGCCCCGGCTGATCCCTGTAATACACATAGGGATGAAGGTACACCCTGCTGGGATTGGAATTGGGAGAATACCACATCAAACGAACGCTGCCGCCGTTTCCATCTGTACCGGGATCCCCACCGGTATTGCCTTCCCCAATACGGAACCCAAAACCTACCTTGCCTCCTCTTCCCCAGTTGAACTCTGAATGGAACCGCATATCATAGTCCAGTGAATATTCTGATCCATCGGAGATGTCCACATTCGCGATCACACCGCCTGCTCCGGTGAGCACATTCGGCAACAAAGTAATGCGGGCGCTTTTACCCCCATCCTTCCCGTTAGAGATATACCCTCTTGAATCCACCCAACCGCTTACATTACCGAAATCAGTAGCTGCCTGCGATTGTGTGTAGGTGGTGAAGAGTGTTCTGTTTTCCCAGTTAATGGTGCGGTCGTTATAAATGGCATCAGAAACAATTGCCGGTTCATCGTTCACCGGCACAGTAGCCGGTTCCGGCAAAGCAGTATCCTTTTTACAGGAGAACAGGACAAGGGTGGCCAGCAACAGGCCCAAAGGCTGAAATTTTCTTTTCATAATGGTGCAATTTTTAGTGCTTACAATTTGAAAAGAAATGTGGGCAATCCAATTTTTAGGGCTACGCCAAAACTACTACCATCGTTTTTTTCTTTATTGATTATCAGTGTTTTTCTACCACAGCAAAGGGAAGGTTAACCTCAAAACGCATTAGATAGAAGCAGGAACCAGGCTACACCAGCGGCTACAAGTGTATTGAGAAAGTTCACAGCATTGTTGCCCAGCAGTTGTTTTCTTTCAAACCATGCACCCAGTAAGGAGTCTGTAAGATTTCCGGCTATTCCCGAAGCTATTATAATGAAGAAAGCAGCAACGCCGCCATTAAAAAGATAAAATACAGTAGCGATCATCCCGGCGCCGAGTAATCCTGCGAGTGTTCCTTCCACACTCACCACCCCGTCGGCACCCGGCGCTTCTTTCCGGAACGTACTGATGTTGAAAAAACGTTTCCCCCAAACCATGCCCAGTTCCGAAGAAAGGGTATCAGAGGTGGCAGAAGACAAAGCCGCAGCGATCAGCACGCCGGCATTAAATTTTTCAGGGAATAAAAGTGCCGCCATGCCTGCCAGCATAGGCACTCCGCCATTGGCTAGTACCTGCCACGCGTTCCGGCGTTCTTCGTGAACCGGCTTTCCAAGCATTGCAGCCTTTTCCTTTTTATGGTAAGCCGTAGCTGCCGTGGCCGATAAAAAGAATACCGCCAGCAATACGAGAGCAAAGAACCCGGCACCATAATGCAATACCATTCCCAGCAACATTGCCCACAAAGCCCCTGCAACTGTTAACTTACGGAAGCGGATACACAGTATTGCGGTCAATAAGAGTGTGGAAAGAATGAAGATATCCTGAAATCCGGGAGTAGTCATTTTGCAAAGATGCGTTGCCTATTCATTTATTATACCAGTATCCGGTCTTTCGGCGGCTCCGCCCCTCCGGCAAAAGTATGGATACTATCCAAAGTGGTTTCCGCTATCTGCGTAAGCGCTTCTTCCGTGAAGAAGGCCTGATGCCCCGTAACGAGTACATTGGGAAAACTCATTAGCCGCTGGATGGCATCATCTTCAATAATCTGTGCAGAAAGGTCTTTAAAGAAGATTTTCTCTTCCTGTTCATACACATCGATCCCCAGATAGCCCACCTTTCCTGTTTTCAGCGCCTGAATAATGTCTGTAGTATGCAACAAACCACCGCGACTGGTATTGATGATGGTGCAGCCATCCTGAACCAGGTCAAGGGTTTCCCGGCGAATAAGGTGTTTGTTCTCCGGTGTGAGCGGGCAATGCAGGGAGATGATATCCGATTGCCGCATCACGTCTTCGAAAGAAAGGTATGCAACGCCTGATTTTTCCAAAGTAGCATCCGGATAAGGATCGTAAGCAATAACGCGGCATCCGAACCCTTTCATGATCCTGCAGAAAGCCTGACCAATTTTGCCTGTGCCGATCACACCCACGGTTCTGCCAAAAAGGTTGAACCCCAGCAATCCGTTCAGGGAAAAATTTTGCTCACGTACACGATTATACGCTTTATGTGTCTTCCGGTTCAGGGTCAGCAGCATGGCAACTGCATGTTCAGCCACGGCTTCCGGAGAATAAGCAGGTACGCGGCATACACGGATGCCGGAACGCTTCGCCGCTTCAAGGTCTACATTGTTGAAACCCGCGCAACGCATAGCGATCAGTTTTATTCCTTTTTCTGCCAGCACGGCTATCACGGGAGCGGGTAACTTATCATTCACAAAAGCACATACGCCGAAAGTCTCAGGTTGTATGGCCTGCACGATGTGTGGCCCCAGATGCGTCCCCAGGTATTCCAGTTCGAATCCGTAGGACGAATTGGCTTTATCGAAAAATAATTTATCGTAAGGCTTGGCAGAGAAAAAAACGATCTTTTCTTTCATAGCAGCGGTGAATGATGAAGGAATGGTTAAGATGAATGTAGGAAAATTTCAGCGAAGCAGTTTCACCTATCTTTGCAGACCAATGCTTGATTATGAAAAAAACGCTTTGCTTTACCGTTTTATGCCTGCTCTCAACATGGTGTTTTGCACAGGAACTTCATGTGATGACTTTCAACATCCGATTGAATACCGCTTCAGATAGTGCGAACGCATGGCCCTTCCGTAAAGATATGGCCGCGAGCCAGATCCTCTTCCACAAAGCACATACCATTGGTGTACAGGAAGCTCTCCACAACCAGATGGAGGATTTGCAGGAACGTTTGCCCCAATACAAATTCATCGGCGTAGGCCGGGATGACGGCAAAACGAAGGGAGAATACAGCGCTATCTTCTACGATACCACACGACTTCAAATGCTTGCCACGGAAACCTTCTGGCTATCGCAAACCCCCACCGTTCCAGGCAGCAAAGGATGGGACGCTGCTATTACTAGGATTGTAACCTGGGCCAGGTTCCGCGATAAAAAAAACAATAAGGTGTTCTTCCATTTTAATACCCATTTCGACCACAAAGGAAAAGAGGCCCGGAAAGAAAGCGCAAAACTGCTGCTCCGCAAGGTAAAAGAGATCGCAGGAAATTATCCTACTATCATCACGGGCGATTTCAACGCCACACCTTCCGATGAACCCATTCGTATTTTGCTGGAAGCTGAACCAAATTTTCGTTTCGCGGATGCCAAAAGTATTTCAGCCACACCACATTATGGCCCTACCGGAACATTCACCGGCTTCGGACCCAAAGAAACTTCCAACGCCCCCATAGATTATATTTTCATCCGCAACAAAGTGAAAATACTGAAACACGCTACGTTATCGCAAACATGGGGAGGTCGTTTTTCTTCCGATCATTTCCCGGTGTTTGCCACCGTATCTTTATAGGTATGATGAACAAATCAGACTGGGAAAAATACATCGTCGGCCAACCGCTGTTTCCCGTAGTGGAATTATTGCCGGGCGAAAAATTGCTGGCCATGAATTTTACGGCCTCCAATACGGCCTTGTCTCCAGAACTGGTGCGTGACACGAATGCATTTTCCTCTTACATCAGTAACCAGCTTTCTTTAAACCGTTGCCGCTATGGCATTGGCGGTTACAACGAACACCGCACCGTTTACGCCCGCAGCAACGTCTTTGATGGCAACGAACCCCGCCGTCTTCATCTGGGCGTTGATATCTGGGGAGAAGCCGGCAGCGCCGTATTCCTGCCCATGAGCGGAACAATACACAGCACGGCATTCAACCAGCAATTCGGTGATTATGGCGCCACAATTATCGTGAAACACCACACCCCTCACGGTGATTTTCACACGCTGTATGGACACCTCTCTTTACGTGATATTGAAGGAATGCAGGAAGGTACTTTACTGGAAGCCGGGAGCGAAATCGCCCATTTCGGTATTCCCGCAGAGAACGGGGAATGGCCGCCGCACCTGCACTTCCAGGTAATATTAGATATGCAGGGAAGAAAAGGCGATTATCCGGGAGTATGCGCGTTTTCAGAAAGCGCACAATGGTTAGAGAACAGCCCGGATGCGGGTTTGATGAC
>CAMLPA010000220.1 GCA_946481605.1 uncultured Flavihumibacter sp.
TATTGGGGTATTAGTGTTATTTTCACCCTACTAAGCCAAACCTTAAACTGTCGAATGAAACCCCTGTTAATCCTGCTTCTGCTTGCGTTTATCTTCCCCGCTCATGCGCAGCACCTCTCTTCCGGAACGAGACACAGTGCAATGAAGTACGTTTACCCGCTCGCTGAAAAGGATGCCCGGGTGCTTTATAAAAAAGGCATACATCATTTGAAAGAATCGATGCTCTCCGAACCTGCAGATTCTTTCCTTTTCGAACAGCAATATGCGTTTCATTTGATGAAACCCGGGGCTTACATTATAGCCTACGCTGAAGGGGAAAACCTTGTGACGGAAATGGTACAGCACAGCTTTCTCCACCCCATGTTTGTTCAGCAGGGTAAAAAGTCAATCCTTTTTCTTTCTGACGCTGAAGGCAATAGCCTGAAAAGCGCAACTGTAAAAAAAGACAACCAGGAAATACGATATGATCCTGAACAAAAGGGCTATACCCTGGGCAGGGTGGGGAAAAAACAGTTTTTGGAACTGAAGCATGAGCAACAGACTTATTTTTATCAAGCGGGTATTTCAAGTAGGACGAAGACCTGGCGCCCTGCCGTGCTGCGTAAGATCAGGGGATTGTTTGAACGGAGGCATTACTACCACAATTACTTTAGTAATCATTCAAAACATGAACGTAAACACAGGGGGTATATGTTGTTCAGCAAGCCTGAATACCGTCCCGGAGATACGCTCAGGTTTAAAGCATTTGTTACTTCCAGAAAAGGAAAACCGATAAATGGTCCGTTGCTGGTAAGAATGACTGACCGTTATTTCGATACGGATTCCATCCTGGGAATGATACAACCCTATCGCAAAGGCGCTTATACTTTTGAGATGGCTATCCCGCCCGCTGACAAGCTTCCTTTCGACCTGGACGAGCAATACCTGATCACCCTGGAACACCCGAAGAGCAGAAAATATGATTTGCAAAACTATGAAGGCAATCTAGATGAAGATGATTACGCACTGAAAAGAAAAATAGTATTCCGGGAAAAATTCCGGCTGGAAGAATACACGTTGAACACGTTTTCGTTTAAAGCCCGCAGTTCGGCACAGTCGCATTATTACAAAGAACCGGTTTCCGTTTTTCTGAAAGCCACTGATGATAATGATCTTCCTGTTCAGGACGGAAAAGTGGAGATAACCGTTGTTCCGGAAGCAGCCTATGCGTGGCGAGCGGAAGGTGTTTTTGTAAAAGATGAATTCTGGAAACACACACTTCCGCTTGAAACCATTGGCGAAACCAAACTAACTTTACCCGACTCCATTTTTCCTGCCGCTTCTTTCCCATACAGGGTGCGGTGCGATTTTACCAGTTCCGATAACGAATTGCACACCCAAACACTTTACCTGGAACACAAATACTTCCGTGACGCTGTGAAATTCAGCATGGAAGCAGACTCCTTATATATAACACCAGATACTTCTTTTAATATTCCTGCGCCTGTAACCCTTTCCAGGTTCAGGCAAAACAAATTACAGTCGGCCATAAACGTGCAACTACCTTACAGGCTAAGACCTGATGATCTTGCCGATGAATATGTGGTGACACATGCCTCAAAAGAATACCGGTTCAAGGTTACCGCTCTTGTGCCGCAAACGGCTTTTTCAAGAACAGCCGACTCCGTTTTTGCACTGGTGTCATTGCCCGGAAAACACCCTTTCTGGTACAGTGTTTTCCGCGGAAAAAAACTGTTGCAGCACGGGTATGGGGATACGCTCTGGCTGGCAAGAAAGGAAAGGACGGACCAGCTTTACAAGATACAGGTACAGTATATTATGCAAGGCAGGGTACAGAGCCGCATATTCAGTATTCCTTTGTACAGGAAGAGCTTAGTTGTGAAAGCAGACCATCCTGCGGTTGCTTCTCCGGGTGAAAAAATAGAGTTTACCATAAGCGTAACCGATGTTTCAGGTGCGCCTGTTCCGGATGCTGATGTAACGGCTTCTTCCGTCACTAGCAAATTTGAGGACCTTCCCGCATTGTCTGTGCCTTATTTCGGCAGGTTATTCCGCCTTCCGAAGCAACCCGCGGCCCCGCATATAATCGAAGCAAAAACTTATGAACGGATCGATACCATCAATTGGGAGCGTTGGAGCCTGGAGATGAAACTCGATACCATCGGCTATTATAACTTCCTGCATTCAAAAAAAATCTGGGAAACTGCAGAACCCTCTCCTGATGCCACCACGCAGATCGCTCCCTTTGTAGTGGAGAATGGAAAATTTGTGCCCATTGAACTGATTTACATCGATGAGGTGCCTGTGTATTTCAGTAAGGCCGCTCATTTGAACGGGTATGCTTTCCCGGTAAGTGCCGGGATGCATCACCTCAGGATCCGCACGATGGACAGGCTTATTTCCCTGGAAAAAATTTGGGTAAAGGGAGGGCACAAAACATTTATAGGCATAAACACCGCGCTCCGTGATCCAAGGCTCACTATCACCAGGCAAAAGCCTGTATTGAGCAATATGGAAAAGTATAACCTCACCCGTTACATGATCCTGCTGGACCAGAATGTGAGCGGGACATTGGCTTATGTACGCACACACAATAATATTCACCTGCTGAACATGGGAACCAACTTCCATCAGTATGCGCATTCATTCCTCGTTGGCCCATTGCCGGGAAAATTCGCACACCTTGTGGTGAAAGGGGCTGTAGATCAGCAGTTTGAACCCGAAGGCGGATACCGCTTTCAGATAAGCCAGGGACTGATCAAACAAAAAAGAGATAGCGACCAGCCTTTGTTTTCCACGAAGCTCTATTCTTCCGCACCACGCTCGGCCTTCTCCGACTTTGTGCTGAACGAAGCCATGCTGGATTCTTTATGGAATATCTACCTTGATGCTAAATCTTCCACGACTACTTTTCAAAAACCACAGGATATAGAAAGGAAACACCTGGGTAGGCTTACGGTTCATTTGAACTGCAGGATTCCGGTGCTGGTAAAAAACATTCTCTTATTTAAAGAAGAGGACCCCTCTTTCATCAAGATATTTCCCGCAGCGCAAACCGACTTTGGACTGCAGGATACCGGGCGGTATAAAATATACTACCTGTTTATGAATGGCAGCTATGTTTTTAAAGGGGGAATTCAGGTGAGAAACGGCGGAAGAAGTTACTATGAGCTTGCGCCCGATCGCATCCTTTCGCCTGACAAAGAAAGTACAGCCATATCGGCCATGCTGAGAGAAAAAATAAGCCATCCCGCCAGGTGGAACAACGAAGCATACTACGACCTTAGTGATGTACGCGATAAAGCAAACCTAACAGTAGTGGATGTTTCTACGTTTACCACCACGATTCACGGCCGGGTGCTGGATAGAAAAACGTTACAACCCATTGTGGGAGCGTTGGTATCGGTGAAAGGTACGTCTCATGGCGCTCCTACGTCCACAGACGGTTCCTTTTCGCTGAACGTCCCTGAAAACGGGGTGGTAATCGCTTCTTCCGTTGGGTACGAAGCCGTTGAAAAAAGAGTGGGACAGGGAGAATACATTTTCACTTTACGGCCCGCTTCCTTGGAACTGAGTGAAGTTGTGGTGGTTGGGTATGGTGCCCAACGAAAAGCTGCACTAACCGGCGCCGTTGCTGTGGTAACGAACCAACTCATGGGTAGTTTGCCAGGGGTTGCTGTGGGAGGATCGGAAAGCATAAAAATAAGGGGTCTGAGTACACTCAATGCGAAACCGTTGATCATCGTCGATGGCGTGCCGTACAATGGTGATTTGTCGGGTCTCGACAGTGCTTACCTCAAAAATATGAGGGTATTGAAGGCTGATGTTGCTGTTGGTATATATGGTGCAATGGCAGCCAATGGCGTAATAATTCTGAGCAGGGGCGTAGAAGATAAAGATGCTGGTAGTTATGAAAATGCGCAGGATGTATCGGCCTCGCTCAGAAAAAACTTCCGGGACGATGCCTTCTGGCTGCCAAAATTAAAAACTGATAAAGAAGGGAAAGCCGTTTTTTCAACGGTGCTGCCTGATGATATAACGAGTTGGAAGAACAGATTTATAGTGGCCGGAAGCCTTAAGAGAACGGGTTCTGCCGAAACCACGATTCGTTCTTTTAAGGCATTAAGCGCGCAACTTTCGGTACCGGCATTTCTGGTGGAGGGAGATTCGGTGCAGGTGCTGGGTAAAACGATGAACTATGGCCATGATACGCTTTTAGTGCGGAATACCTTTTTCCGCAATGGCGTCGATGTATGGGCGATGGAACGCACAATATCTTCCAGCAAAATCGACTCCATGCAGTTTCGCGTCAGCGAAAAAGATTCGGTGCGGTTGAAATATCTGCTTCAGCGAAAAGATGGCTATTTTGATGGAGAAGAAAGGAATATTCCCGTCTTCCCGCAAGGTGTTCTCGAAACGAAAGGCATATTTGCCGCACTGAGCAATGATACCAGCCTTACGGTAGACCTGAAAGGGCCATTCCTGCTGCATGCGGAGACATCCGCGCTTCCGGCGATGCTGGAAGAGATCAATCATCTGAAAGCATACAAATACCTCTGCAACGAGCAGATCGCATCCAAACTGAAAGCATTGCTGCTGGAAAAAGAGGTGAGGACATTGCTGAAACAGGGTTTTAAGGAAAATAACCTGGTAAAGAATTATATCGAAAAACTGAATCGGTCTAAAGGAAAGAGCGGGCTTTGGGGATGGTGGTCCGGAAACGATGATGAACTTTGGATCTCTTTACATGTAAGCGAAGCCCTGTTGATGGCGGAAAAGCATGGCTTCAGAACCGATCTGAACAAAGAGCTGCTCAAAAACTACCTGATCGGCAAACTTGAAAAGCAGGAGGCGGAAGATATTACCCGAGCTTTGCGTGTATTGCGAAAGCTGGAAGCCAAAGTGGATTTTGAAAGATATATTGAAGGCGACTCATCGTATGTTCGCCGCAACCGTTTTAACGGTATATGGAAGCTCAGGCGGATGGAGGCCTGGCAGGAAGCAGGAAAAAGCATTAATGCCGACTCCCTGCTCGCAACACGTTCGGAGACGGTTTTCGGGAACTATTACTGGGGAAAGGATTCCGTAAGTTTATGGTGGAACAGCGTTCAGGCAACACTTTCAGCATACAGGCTGTTAAGGGGGGCAGGGCAGCCCGATGCGGTACTTGAAAAAATCAGGTATTTCTTCCTTGAAAAGCGCCGCTCCGGGAACTGGGAAAATACGTACGAGTCCATTGAAATACTTTCCACCATACTTCCTGATATGTTGAAGGCTAAAGATCAGTATGAAAAGACTTCCATTCAACTTGCCGGAGGGATTCAGCAAGAAATCTCTGCATTTCCTTTTACAGATACCATTAGCGCAAATGGTGTGGTAACCGTCACAAAAAAGGGGCCAGCTCCGGTATATTTCACCGCCTACAACAAAACCTGGAACCCTGCACCCGAAAAAGTTTCAGGATTGTTTACCGTGAATACTTCATTTTCAGGTATGGGGGAAGGCGCTGTGCTTTCCGCCGGAAAAAAAGTACAACTAAATGTTTCCGTTACAGCAAAGAAGGATGCGGAATATGTGCTGTTGGAAGTTCCGGTGCCTGCTGGTTGCTCATTCGGTTACAAGGCACAGGCCTATGGACGCAACTGGGAGGTTCACAGAGAATATTTCAAGGAGAAAGTAAGCATCTTTTGCCGCCAGTTGCCAAAAGGGGTACATAGTTTCAGTATCGAACTTGTGCCCCGGTTTAATGGGCGCTACAAACTGAATCCTGCAAAAGCGGAAATGATGTATTTCCCGGTATTCTATGGAAGAGAAGGGATGAAAGAGGTAGGTATCCGATAGTGTTACTCCAGCCAATATGCCGTATCCCGCTTAATTTCTTCCATTACAAACGAACTCTGCACATTGGCAATATTCTCGATCGTAGATAACTTCTCGATCACGAAATCGTGGTAACTCCTCATAT
>CAMLPA010000221.1 GCA_946481605.1 uncultured Flavihumibacter sp.
GAAGAGTTTGTGGTGGCGGCTCCAATTCTCAGGATCGCGGCTTTCTTCGGCTTTATATTGCCTTTTCTGAAACAGTTCGGGACAGTAATGGATGCTACTGGTAGTCCGGACCTGAACTTTAAAATCATGTTCGCCGGGTTTCTGCTGAACATTGTATTCAACCTCACGGGTATCTATATTTTCGGAATGATTGGCGCGGCTGTAGGAACAGCTACCACTTACCTGGTGCTTTTCCTGGCTACCCATTATATCCTGCACAAAAAGTTTGGCATCACCATTCAGGGCGTGTTCATGAATACTTTCCGGCTTTCGGGAGAACTGTTGCATACTTTGAAAGGGTATCTTCCCGCAGGAAAACAAGTTTGAATAAAATGAAAAAAGAAACGAAACAAACCGGGGACCTGGACGATAAACGTTATTCCAATGATTCGCTGCTGCAGATCATGGTCATGACTTTTATCCTGCTGATCGTAACTTTTCTTTTTCTTAAAATAGTATTTTTTTAAAACGAACCATCAATAAAAGTGGCGCTTTCAACAACAAGAAGGACTTCTTCGATCGCACCGGGCGGACTTTGGGAAAAGTTATTGTGGGTGCTGCTGCCCTTGCTTGGCCTGGCAGTAGCTTATGGTGTTTACCGGTTTGGCAATGTGGCGGGCATCCTGCTCATCATGGGGGCATTTGGTGCCATCCTGTTGCTGGCTTCTGTGCTTTTTCCAAAAGTAGGGTTCTATTCTGCCATCATCATTTCATTTTTTCTCTTCGATATTCAGCGCTTCCTGCGTTCAGATATTCCTTTGGGAACGCTCGTCGATTTGCTGGTGTACATCTGCTTTCTGGGGATCATTGTGAGAAAGATACAGGTGAAGGAGTCGTTCTGGCAACATTGTAATCACCCTATCGTATTTGTGTACGTCCTGGTATTCCTGTATTCGGTGATTGAAATATTCAACCCTATGGGTGCGCCGTTTTCGGTTTCTTTCCTGATCTACCGGCGGTTTCTGACCCTGATCCTTTTTCTTTATTGCAGCATTCAGCTTTTCAGAACACGCGACGACATCGTGGAGTTTCTCAAAATTTATTTCATCTTCATTTTTATTGCGGCG
Organism: uncultured Flavihumibacter sp.; assembly: GCA_946481605.1. The sequence continues at coordinate 1,107 of CAMLPA010000221.1, forward strand.
CTATACGGTTGTTACCAGGAGTGGTTTGGTTACCCCGCGTATGAGATGCGGTACATCATGTCTAATCCGCTGGGGGAGCGATTGCTTTCGCTCGGTGGCGGTAAATACAGGAAGTTTTCGTTCCTGGCAAGTCCAGCCGATTATGGTTTGCTGATGGCGGCCTCTGCATTGTTCCTGCTCGTGTTGTTGCTGAACGCCAAATTCAAGTGGAAAAAAAGAACCATTACTGCCGTTACGCTGATACTTTGCGCGCTTGCGATGGGCTATTCCGGTACGCGTACCGCTACACTGATGCTGGTGATCGGAATTGTTTTATATGTGCTCATGACTTTGTCGAATCCCAAAACCCTGGTATTTACCTCCATATTCGGATTGCTTTTTGTATTCCTGATCTATGGTCCCATTTACGGGAACTCCACGATCAACAGGTTACGAACGGCTTTCGAACCCAACGAAGATGAGTCGGTTCAGGTGCGCGATTATAACCGGCAAAGGATACAGCCATTCATCTATACCCATCCATTGGGAGGAGGACTGGGAACGGCCGGGGTGGGCAGCAGCGCTTATGTACCCAACCATCCGCTGGCGGATTTTCCTTCAGACAGCGGATTGCTGCGCAACGCGATCGAATATGGCTGGGTCGGATTGCTCATCCTGTATATTACTTACATTGTAGTGCTGCAACAGGGGGTGCGGGCGTATTACAAAAGCAGGGATCCCTTCAACAGGGTGCTGCTGCTGGCTTCAGTAGTTACCCTGTTCAGTTATATCGTGGCTCAATACTCGCAGGTAGCCATCGGCATGATACCGGGCGCGTTCCTCGTTTATCCTTTGATCGCCATATTGGTACGGCTCAGACAAATTGAATTATCCGGACTTAAACAATCATAACATGAAATCAATTCCTGTAATCGCGGTTTTTTGCTTGCTGGCAGCCCTTCCGGGGTTCGCTCAAAATCCAGCGGGAATCAATTCTTCCAACTTTAATCCATCAGTGGATAGTGTGGCCGAGAAACTGGTTGAAATGGCGTACCTCAACGCCAGGCTAACTTCTATGGAACACGTTGCCGCACAAAGCTACAATGAATATAAGGCTTCAAAAATGGCCATCCTGAACAGGGTGACCGTGGCGGGTAACCTGAATGAACTGTCCATCAAACAGAGCAGTGCAGCCAGTGCCGATCCGCTCCGGCAAAGCACGCAGTTCCCCAGGTATAATATTGGGGTGGTATTGCCCCTGGGAACTTTTGTAACACAGGGCAAGCAGAACAAAGCGAACTTCCACAGGTACCAGTCGATGGTGGACCAGGTGAAAATAGAAAGGCAGAATATAAGAGAAGAGGTATTGCTGAAATATGAAGATTACCAGTACACCCGTCAACTGCTTGCCATGCAGCAGGAGGTAATGCAGGATGCCAAAATTCTGATGACCAGGCAGGAAGAAAAGTTCAGCAACGGAGAATTGTCGCTGGAAGTATATACCACCAGTGTTAAGGCCTACAACAATGAGCAGGTGAAGGAACTGGGTATAGTAAGGGAACTGCGGACAATAGAAATACAACTGGAAACGTTGATTGGAATGCGTTTGGCAGATGCCCTCGCAGAAATCAACAATAAGGCAAAAAGCAGTCAGTAATGATGAAGAACCGAGATATCGTAATCGTGGGGTTACAGCCATGGGACATTGAAATAGGATCGAATTGTAAGAATATCGCGACCGAGTTCGCGAAACACAACCGGGTGCTGTATGTGAATGCGCCCATCGATAGGAAAACGTATATCCGCGATAAAGAAAAGCCCAATGTCAAAAAAAGGATAGACATCATTAACGGGGCAGAGAACCTGGTGGAGATCGCGCCCAATCTCTGGAACCTGTATCCCAGGAACATTATTCATTCCATCAACTGGGTACCTTTCACCGGGCTGTTCAGTATTTTTAATAAATCGAACAACAGGAAATTCGCGCAGGACATCAAATCGGCCATTCAGCGCCTGGGATTTAAGGACATCATTCTTTTCAACGACAGTGATATGTTCCGGAGTTATTTCCTGAATGAAATGCTGAAGCCTGACCTCAGTATTTATTACAGCCGTGATAACCTGATGGTGCACAAGTACTGGTACAAGCATGGTCATATACTTGAACCCAAACTGATGTCGCGGAACGCTTTGGTGGTCGCCAACTCTGAACATCTTGCGCAAACCGCCGCGAAATACAATACGAATTCATTCAATGTGGGACAGGGGTGTGATATCTCCGTATTCGATTCCTCAAAGGAATACGCGGTTCCCGAAGACCTGGCGCAACTTCCAAGACCGATCATCGGGTATATAGGAGCGGTATTAGGCCATAGACTGGACATTAACATGATCCGTGAGATTGCCAGGCTGCGCCCGGATTGGAGTCTGGTATTTGTAGGTAACCTGGATGCTGATTTTAAGAACAGCGATCTGCATAGTTTTCCAAACATCCATTTCCTGGGGCTGAAGGAAGAGAAACTGCTGCCCAATTACCTGCAACATTTCGATGTGGCCTTCAATCCACAAAGCATCAACGATTATACCGTTGCCAATTATCCCCGCAAGATTGACGAATATCTCGCCCTCGGAAAACCAACCGTGGCAACAGATACGGCTACGATGAGTATTTTCAGGGATGTGGTTTATCTTGGAAGTTCAGCCGAAGATTACATCCGGTTAATTGAGTTGGCCATCAGCGAGGATTCTCCTGAAAAAAGGCAGCAAAGAATTGCCTGCGCCGCCTCCCACACCTGGGATCAGAGTGTGAAAGCGATTTACGAGGCCATTTACAAAGTGCGCCCTGATCTACAACCCCGATAGTTAATCCGGGGCTGCGCCCACTAGTTGTGGCGCTTCAGCAGATCCAGTAGGTATGCATCCGTTTTTGTAGCTGTATCTGAGAGCGGCTTACCAAAGAAATACGTTTCATATTCATTCCGGAAAACGCCATTGGCGTGCTTTTTAGCCAGCACTTCTTTGTTAAAGGAGGTATAGGTCATATAACCTATGGCGGCCAAACCGCTGATTACATAAGGTATAATCAATACAAAGCTTAGTCTTCTCCATTTTATTGTCGTGATCTTCACCTGGCATACCAGGGCAATAAAAAGCGGAACAACCGGTACCCAGAAACGTGGATCATAAAAGGGCCAGTTGAACATGAGCAATGTGTAGAACAGGAGATAAGCTTTTACCACAAAGGGGATATTATTCCTGCGGATGAAGAGCAGGTAGATGTATCCTGCCAGGTAGAGTATGCCAATGCTGATAAAAAGAATACTACTGGTGGCGGAAGAGAAAACGGTGTTCAGCCTTGCGATAGACGTATTCAGCCCGATCTCCGTGAATTCCGTGAGGTGCCATTTGAAAACGCGGGTTACTTTGGCGCCTTCGTCAAATTGTTTGGTCAGTACGCCGGTATAATGATCCAGTCCCAGGAATTTAGAAAAAACGATTACCAGTACCACCAATACCGCGAGCGCAATAAGAATCACCTTATGCTTCTTCACGAGTTGAATGATCTGCTGTCGGTATTCCCACATAATGCCTGCCACCAGCGCGGCGATAAGCGTTACGCCAACCGTACGGGTAAAAAAAGCGAGGGCGCCGCATGCGAAGGCAAGCAGTAACGGCATTATTTTCCGTTCGCGGGAATAGCGGTAAAAGAAATACAGTGAAGCCATGGAGAAGAAAAGGTATTGCATCTCCGAAAGCGGATGTACCATGAACTTAATGGTGGTCCAGTTCAGCAGCACCAAAACAAAAAGCAGGTATTTGTTGAACATACCCGCGAAAATGCGTGCCGTAAAATACAGCGCCGCCATAAGATAAATGGCGTTGATGAGAATGATGGTGAAGGAGTGAAGGATACCGGCTTTCGAGAGTCCGAGTAACAGAAAGGTATAACCGTATGGCAGGTAATCCTGTGCAGCCACGGAATCCGGCGCGCAACCAACTTCAAAACAATCTTTGATGGCAAAATACCGGTTCGTGTCAATATGGAACCGGAGCGGCGAAATGCAGTTGGCAAGATAAACTGCGGCCAGCGCGAAACTGATCCATTTCAACAGGTTGACCCATTTGTCGTTCGGCGAAGATGTTGTGGGGAGCATATTTCTTTTTTTATGCGTGAACACGGGCGATTCCGATGACCGAAAGCCCCACGCTTTTCAGGAGTATTTTATCTGCCAGGCGAAACACCGGTACCAGTTTTTCAAACAGGTGGAGTTGTCCGCGCGGAATGGTCTTTTTCTTCAGCAAAGTGCCGGAAAACCACCATCCGAACAAACCTGCGAAGTTGAAATACTTTGTTTGTAGCACTTCGCCACCTGAATTAGACAGTAAGGTGCTGAGCGATTGGCGCGTATACCTTCTGAAATGGCCCAGTTCCTTGTCAAATCCGTTGAAAAGTTGCTGGTAAGCAGGCACAAGCACAATCAATACCCCGTTTTCTTTCAGCAGTGCGCGGCAGTTGGCGATGGCCAGTTTATCGTTTTCAATGTGTTCCACCACATTCAATGCGATCACTGTATCAAAAGTATGCAGCAAATAAGCATACCTCGTGGTAAAATCAGGTGCTGCCAGGTCTACCTGCACTACTTCTTTAAGTTTGGAGTGCGCCTTAAATCTATTCCGGAGTACCGTACAATATTCCTGGCGCAGGTCGCTCAGCGTTACCACGCCTTTCTGCTCCAGCAGGATAGCAGATATATTGCCTATTCCGCTTCCGATTTCCAGTACCTCTTTTCCACAGAATGGTGCTATTTCACTGAACAGCCATTGGTTGAACCCGGGGGCTTCAGCGA
>CAMLPA010000222.1 GCA_946481605.1 uncultured Flavihumibacter sp.
AACATGGTTTTGAACTCTTTGATGAAATGCGCCTGGTCGTAATAACCCATATCGAAAAAGAGTTTTTCCTTTTTAAGACTTACTACAGAAGGCTTCGCCGCAAGCACCCGCTGAAACCTGACCACTCTCCCGAAAGTTTTGGGCGATTCGCCAATATACTGCCCGAACAACCGGCGCAGTTGCCTGGAGCTGATGCCCGTTTCCCTGTTGCGTTCCAACTGAACGTTTCCCCTTGTTTTTATCAATAACTCCAATGCATTTAAAACTCTTGGATCAACGGAAAGTAAGGCATGGTGCACCTTTGGCAGGAAGAACGCGTCGGCTTTCTGTTTGAATACTTCAGCATCCTGAAACGTGGCGGCCATCATCTCCAGAAAAGCATAACATGTTTTATTGACCATGTTGAGATGAATAGATTGGTTGGCAAGGTCTGCTGCATCCACCGGGAAAAAAAGCGGAAACGCACCCGGTAAAAAACGGATGCCCGCATAGTGAAAAAACTGTGGCAATGGAAACTCAGTATAACCGGAGCAGAACCCCATCACAAAATTTTCCTGTGGCTGTAAGATATCCGTGAATACATCCATACAACCGTCAGCCACCACCCTGTAGCTGAAAGGTGTTTGTAAGAGCGTTTTTGTTTTCAACTCCCAATAACAATGAATAAACCCCGATAAAGCAGGATGAGGATGCAACTCAGTATAAGATACATATCTCTCCATCCCCGAAACAGTTGGCTGCACAGGACAGAAATTCCTGAACACCTCCCTTAATGCGTCGCCGGAAACACCTCTTGCGCTATCATGATTGGAACTAACCATAAAACCTCCTTAAAAGCGGTACGCCAATACGAAAAATATACCCGCTAATACTTAAAACAAAACGCGAAGAAACAACGCCTTGCGTCCTTGCTTCTTCGCGTCCTTGCGTGAAATACTCCTCACATCTCGCCTATCCAATAAAACTCACATCCAGCGAAATAGGCACAGCCGACAGTGCTTTAGACACAGGGCAACCCGCTTTTGCACCATTGGCAAACTCAGTGAATTTCTCCGCGTCTATGCCCGGAACCTTACCTGTCAACTTCAATGCAATTGCCGTGATAGCGAATCCGCCATCCACCTGGTCAAGTGTAACGGTTGCCTCCGTAGTAAGTTCTTCGGCTACAAAACCAGCTTGCGTAAGCGCAAAACTGAGGGCCATGTTAAAACAACCTGAATGTGCTGCGGCAATCAGTTCTTCCGGGTTGGTGCCTGCTTTACCATCTTCATTCTGGAAACGGGTTTTAGCTGAATAAGGTGTGTCATTGAAAAAACCGCTCGGGGCATTCAGGCTACCGGAACCATCGGGACCGTTTCCTTTCCATACCGCGGTTGCTCTTCTTTTCATCATTTGTATGCTTTTTTAGGTGATAAATTAAGGTGATTGAAATGAATCTGGGGTACAATTATTGTTCCATGAAGGTTTACGGAGAGCAACGGAAGGTAAGAAAAAATCCGGACCAAAGTCCGGACTTTACAACATGTTTTTGTTATGACGACCCCGTTTTTTCACCGGGATCACAGTTCCTCAATCACGGATACGCCCCTTGTTTTATCACCACTGGTCCATTCCCAAACTTCATGAAGGCGTAACTTTCCATTGGGAAGGATTTCTGGTGTTGAACTGCACCTGCCTGTCATCAGTTTGCCTTCGTCGTTTACCTGGTGATAACACATTTCGATACGGCCTTCTTCATCAACAATGCCAAGCAGATGCCCTTTGCGGATTTTTCCACCGGCGTATGCCGCACTAAGTATTTCACCTTCCTGTTGGTAGTGAAAAATCGTCTCCGCCGAGGTTTCTCCATTCTCCGTATTGGACACGGGCCTGAATTTCTTTCCATTGTATGATATCATATCTGAAAGATAGGAAACAAATGCATGCTGCTCGTTCACCCAGGCAGAGGTTTTGCCGGCAATGGCCCGTAAAAATAATTCCCAGGAAAGTTGCATGATCGTGGATTGGACAGGTAAGGTGTTTTCAACTTCTTAGAAAGACATATCATCTGCGCTGGGACCGTAACTTCCGGGTATGGGAATATCCAGCAAGCGCAGGTTAACACCGAGTTGGGCGCGGTGGTGAATGGTCTGGCTCAGGCTAACCCGCATCATTCCTGCCTTCGTGGTGTCTACATAAATATCATTGCCGTTGCGCAGCACCCACTGTTCGTCCAGCTTTTCTTCCGTGGATGCAGCAAGCAGATCAAGTCCGCTTTGCAGGTTTTTCTCAAAATAGGCCAGCAGCTCCGCATTGTTCTCAATAGGAACCGGAGTGTAAGGGGAAGTAGCGAAATCCAATTCATCAGTGGTAACGGCCATGGATACCCAGGAAGGAAGTTCTGCAATATGCGTGGCGAGTTGGCGCAAGCTCATGCTTTTGGGATGCGGCTTCCAATTGTATTTGTCTTCGGGCACAATAGACAACATCTTTCTGGTGGTAACAGCTTCGTCCTGCATTTCTTTCAGTAGCATGTTGATGATCTTTGACATTGTTGTAGGTTTTTATTGTTTGATAACACAAAGAAACATGCAGCCACTGACAGCCCTATGGCAGTGCTGTTTGATGGATTAAAAAAAGTTTGCGTCAGTGAAAAAACGGAGTATGGGGGCAGAAAAACACCATTTGGTTTTTATAGCCGAAAAATCATTATAAATTTGTGGTTCATTGTTTCAGAACGTCCCACCTCCCACCACCTGGCGTTCTTATTTCAAAAATATAAGATGAAAAAAGATCAAACCGTCTGGTTATCCTATGACCTTGGATTAAAAGGTGATTATCCCGGCCTGTATGCATTCCTTGATGCGCAGGAAGCACGTGAATGTGGGGAAGGGCTGGCTTTCTTCAAATGGAAAGCGGAACAGGACATGGAAGAGTCCATTCGCCAGGAATTGAATAAGTATATGAAAGCAGTGGCCACTGACAGGGTGTACATTGTGTTTCTCGATGAGAAAAACGGGAAGCTGAAAGGAAAATTTCTTTTTGGAAAAAGGAAGCGTGCACTATGGGAAGGATATGCGCTGAAAGAAGGGCTGACCGAAGAAGATTTTTAGTATGAGAAATGTAATATTAACAGATGCCGGATTTTGGCTTGGATTATTAGATTCCGGCGATCAGTTCCACTAGCATAGTCTCGCCATTATGGAACTGATCTCCTCTGGAAAAATAATGATGCCATGGCCCTGTGTGTATGAAACGATATCAACAAGACTGGTCCGGCGTAATAAACAGTTGATACTATTAAAGGAACTGATGAGAATAAACGAGGTGATGGTAGTAGACGACTCCGTATATCGTGAAGACGCATTAAAAGAGGTGTTCCCCGATCGGCTCAATAAAACAAAATGCCTGAGCCTCGCTGATATTGTGATCCGGAAAATGATGGAAGATGTTACACTACGGATCAATTTTCTCGCCACGTTCAATCAGCCTGACTTTGAGGATGTGTGCAGAAAGCGAATGGTGGAGATATTGTGTTAGTATAGCTAATACTTTACCGGCAACTGCTTCATGTAATCGCCCACTTCTATATGGTCCTTTTTCCGGAAGGGAAGTTCTGTGTAACTGATCTTCTGAATCCTCGAAACACGGAAGTCACGGTATTCAACGCGTTTATGGCACCAGCCAATAAGGTGCCAGCTAAAGGCGTAGAAAATGAGGCCGATAGGTTCAACTTCACGGAGACTTGTCTCCTGGTTATTGTTCCTGTATTCAATCTCAATAATATGGGAATTGGAAATTGCATTCTGTATTACCGAGAGGTGTTCGTAGTTGTTGCTGACCGAATCAGGAAACTGGTGGCGGATGTTGTTGGTGAGTTGTTCGAGTTTTTCTTTCTGACTTCCTCTCAACACGTTCTTTACTTTGCTGAGGGCGCTGGAATAATTCCTTTGAATGGAACGGTCGGCAACACCGTTTACAAGTCCTTCCATCAGCAGGAGTGCATTCGCTTCCTCATTGCTGAAAGAGATGGGCGGCAGAAAATAACCCTGTACCACGAAGTAGCCGCGGTGCTGTTCAAAGCTGACGGGAATGCCCTGTTCGCAAAGGGCCTTTATATCGCGGTACACAGTACGGATACTGATGTTGAATTTTTCGGCGATCTTTTCCGCGGGTACAAATTTTTTGGACTGCAGGAAAGTGAGTATCCCGAAAAGTCTGTCTATGCGGTTCATGTTAAGATGTGGTCTGTCAAAGATAGTGTTTTCCATGACGGTAAATTTCAGGCGATGCGCTCCCGCAGGATGGTGCGCAGTTTCTCCGGGGCGGTCCTCCGGAAATCGGAAAGGTAAATTTCATGATGAGTACCGATTAACTGAAGTTGTTTCCGCTGTATGAAGGTTTCAAGCGTACGGAGCGTTTCATGCTCCTGTTCGAATGGGCCGATATGCAGCACCTGGACAAAGCTGCCACCTTCCTGCTCGAAGAAGCGGATGTTGCGCGCTTCGGAAAGCTGCTTCCGGAAATGAACGATTTCAATGGCGGTCATCATTTCGTCTTCGGTAACAAACGGAGGCATCCGGAGCAGTAATCGGTAGGCCCACTCACTGCGTGGAATGAGTAACGGCGCTTCAGCCATTGAAGTGATCCTGAACTTTTGTTTGTCGAACCACCAAAGACATTCCAGTTTGGGGACCTTAAAATCGCGGCCCCTCGACCTGAAAATATATTTGATGGCATAAGCGGTGCTGTAAAGGGCTTGTATCTTTTCAGCAAAGGTATTCTCGGAGGGATCGCCCGCTCCGGGAAGTGAAATGTATTGCGCATCGTCCTGGAAAACGATTTCGGGCTGGCGTGATGCCTTATAATAGGATAGCAGTTGCTGGCTGCGGGATGGTAATGTTGTCATAGCTTTTAAGGTGTTGTAAAAACAAAATAAAAGCACGGCAGTGACAACCCTATGGCAGTCTGAAAACCAGTAAATAAAAAATCCCGCCGGAGCGGGATTGGTGTGGTAGCATTCTTTACATAGATGGTTCTTTTTTCTTCGCTTCCTCTTCATTCATGGCCAGTTTCAGTTCCAGCTTCAGGTTCTTGTCCCAACTCAGGCTTTGGATCTGCCACCTTGTTCCGGGATTGTACAGTACAAAGTTGAAGCGCACCGGCTGGCGTTCATACTTCACCAGAAAACTTTTCATCACGTAACTGGTTCCGATACTTTTTTCAGAAAGCAATTCATATCCCATGTATTTCCCCAGGCCCTGCGTTAGTTCCCGCAGGTGAATCTTATTCTGGTTCATTACTTCCTGGTGACCCTTCATCCAGCGGTTGTGCTGGAAAAGTTGCGTATAAGCTTTTGTAGGGTATTGCTCATAGAGATAAAAAAATTCTTCGGTGATGCGTTCCCGTGGTTGTTGCTGTGAAAAGGCGGATGTACAGCAAAGCGTACATACGAATAATGGCAATAACATTCGTTTCATGTGTATTCAGTTTAGAAAATGAAGGAATGAAAAGACGGCGTAGAGGTGTTTGCAATCGAACTAAAGTTATCACAATCCGGGCTTTTTTTCAAGGAACAGGGCGGAATAATTTTAACGGTTGTTTCATGTGCGGAGTCCTAACTTTGCCGCATGAAACCGAGGTTATATTATTGTTACGATGCCTATTGCGGCTGGTGTTACGGATTCAGTCCTGTGATCAGAAAGCTCGCGGCAGAACATGCCGCACAACTGGATTTCGAGGTGCTTTCAGGAGGAATGATTCTTTCCGATAAACCTGCGCATATCGGAGGAATGGCCGAATACATCAAAGGCGCTTACAAAACAGTGGAAGAATACAGTGGCATCCGTTTCGGAGACGATTACCTGTGGCATATCCTCAATCCTGATCAGAGCGACTGGTTCCCGGATTCACTTAAACCGGCCATCGCACTTTGTATTTTCAAGGAATA
>CAMLPA010000223.1 GCA_946481605.1 uncultured Flavihumibacter sp.
GATCGGCATCGTACACATAAATGGTGAGTACGGGGCCGAAGAGTTCTTCGCACATGGTCACATATTTAGGATCGGTGGTTTCAATAACTGTGGGTTCAATGAAGTACCCCACAGACTTATCACAGTTACCGCCCACGAGTATCTTCGCTTTCCGGTCTTTTTTTGCGTTGTCGATGTACTTCTTCAGTTTATCGAAACTTTTCTGGTCAATCACCGCGTTGATGAAGTTGGAGAAATCTTCTGTGGAGCCCATTTTCATGGAGTTCACCTGGTCGATGAGTTTCTTCTTCACCTGCTCCGCGATATTGGAAGGAATATATGCGCGCGAGGCTGCGGAACATTTTTGTCCCTGGAACTCGAATGCGCCTCGGGCCAGCGCGGTGGCCACTACCGCGGGATCTGCGGAGGAATGGGCGATTACGAAATCTTTTCCGCCGGTTTCACCCACAATACGGGGATAGGTTTTGTATTTGGAAATATTTTCGCCGATGGTAGCCCACATCTGGTTGAAAACTCCGGTGGAGCCGGTGAAATGCACGCCCGCGAAATCGGGGTGTGTGAAGCACACTTTTCCAAGCGTAGGTCCATCCACATAAATAAGATTGATAACACCATCGGGCAACCCTGCTTCCTGGAGGATGCGCATGAACATCTGGGCGGAGTACACCTGTGTGTTGGCGGGCTTCCATACCACCGTGTTGCCGCAAAGCGCGGCGGAAGTGGGGAGGTTACCACCAATGGCTGTGAAGTTGAAAGGGGTAATGGCCAGCACGAACCCTTCCAGCGGACGGTATTCGAGTCTGTTGTGCATACCCGGGGCGCTGATCGGTTGCTGCGCGTATATTTCCCGGAGGAAGTGCACGTTGAAGCGCAGGAAGTCGATGAGTTCACAAGCGGCATCTATTTCGGCCTGGTATGCGTTTTTACTTTGTCCGAGCATCGTGGTACCGTTCATGTGGAAACGGTATTTGGTTGCGATGAGGTCGGCCGCTTTCAGGAAGATACCGGCGCGTTCTTCAAAAGGCATATCGGCCCAGGCTTGTTTGGCCTTCAATGCCGCGTCTATCGCCTGTTTCACATGCTTCTCCTCTCCAACATGGAAATAGCCCAGTACATGTGATTTTTCGTGCGGGGGATGGATGGCTATTTTATTGCCCGTTCTGATGGATTTTCCCCCGATGTACATGGGGATATCGATGGGCTTCTTTTTCAGTTCTGCGAGTGTCTTCTGCAAAGCGGCCCTTTCGGGTGTTCCGGGGGCGTACGACAGTACCGGTTCGTTTACCGGCATGGGATAGCTGAAATTTCCAAAGTGCATGGTCAATTGGATTATGGTGTTTTTAGGTAGTTTCTGTTTCTTTGGCGCTCATGAGCCAGGCTTTGATGAAGCCGTCCAGTTCGCCGTCCATCACAGGCCCCACATTGCCTACTTCATAATCGGTTCTGTGGTCCTTGATCATTTTATAGGGATGGAATACGTAAGAACGTATTTGCGATCCCCATTCAATTTTCTGTTTGGTGCTGTTGGTGGCGTTCTTCATTTCTTCCCGCTTGCGGAGTTCTTCCTCATACAAACGGCTTTTCAGCATCTTCAGGGCTTTTTCGCGGTTCGCGCCCTGCGTGCGGTCCTGCTGGCATTCCACAATTATTCCCGAGGGAATATGTTTCAGACGCACGGCCGTTTCCACTTTGTTTACGTTTTGTCCACCTTTACCACCACTGCGGTAGAATTCCCATTCAAGGTCAGCCGGACTCACTTCAATTTCAATGGAGTCATCCACTAGCGGATAGGCGAATACGCTTGCAAAAGAGGTGTGCCTGCGGGCGTTGGAATCGAAGGGTGAAATACGTACCAGTCGGTGTACACCACTTTCTCCTTTCAGAAATCCATAAGAGAAAGGGCCATCGAACTGCAGCGTGGCCGATTTGATACCAGCGCCATCGCCCCATTGCACATCCAGTTCACTTACGGTCCAGCCCTGCTTTTCGCCGTACATACGGTACATGCGCATCAGCATTTCGGCCCAGTCCTGGCTTTCCGTTCCACCTGCACCACTGTTGATTTCCAGCACGGCAGGCATTTCATCTTCAGGTTGGTTCAGCGTACTTTTGAATTCCGCTTCTTCAATGCTTTTCAGGGCCTTATCGTAGGCTTGTTTCACATCTTCTTCGGTACCCTCGCCTTCTTTCCAGAACTCAAACAGTACGGCGAAATCTTCCACATCGGTATGCACCTGCTCATACAACTGCACCCAGAATTCATCCAGTTTGATCTGTTTTACAATGGCGGTGGCGCGCTTATTATCATCCCAGAAACCGGGGGATAAGGTCAGTTGCTTATCCTGCGCTATTTTTTCCTGACGGTTAGCGACGTCAAAGAAACCTCCTCAGAACCAGGAGGCGGTCCCTCATATCTTTTAAATGCTCTTGTGTCATAGTTTGCGAAGGTAAGGCGATTTTATATTTGAAGCGTCTATTTTGAACGAAAGCGGCTATTCGATGGAAGATTCACGTTTCTTTGTATATGAATGCATTACGCAATCGTTTCACCAATTAAAATTTTCAAAGGATATGACCATAGACCTCCGCTCCGATACCTTCACCCAACCCACCAAAGGAATGCTGGAAGCCATGATGAATGCCCGAACCGGCGATGATGTTTTTGGCGAGGATCCTACAGTAAACGAACTGGAACGCCGCATGGCCACCCTGTTCGGGATGGAAGCTGCATTGTATTGCCCCACCGGCACCATGAGCAACCAGGTCGCTATTAAAGTACACACCCAACCTGGAGACGAAGTGATCTGCGAGCAGAACGCACACATTTATATTTACGAAGGCGGTGGCATAGCCCTCAACTCCGGCGCTCAGGTGCGGGCACTCCCGGGAAAGAACGGCCTCATTTCCGCCGATGCCGTGGAATCCGCCATCAACCCCGACGATGTACACAAGGCACGTACCTCGCTGGTAGCGCTGGAAAATACGTCCAACAGGGGCGGTGGCTCCTGCTATGCCTGGGAGACTATCGAAAGTGTTTCGGCTGTTTGTAAAACACACGGACTCCGCTTTCACCTCGATGGGGCCAGGCTTTTTAACGCACTGGTAAAAACGGGACAGAAGCCTGAAATGTATGGACAGGCATTCAACAGTATTTCTGTTTGCCTGAACAAGGGGCTGGGATGCCCGATGGGGAGCGTTCTCTTGGGTAATGCAGCGTTCATTAAACAAGCCCGGCGCATCCGGAAAGTGTTTGGCGGCGGAATGCGTCAGGCCGGATATATGGCAGCAGCAGGGTTGTATGCGCTGGATCATCATATCGAAAGATTAGCGGAAGATCATGTGCACGCATGTAGGCTGGCGGAGGCGTGGAAGTCAAAATCTTTTGTAAAAGAATTTGAGATACCTGAAACTAATATTTTGATTTTCAGTGTAGAAGATGGGTTCTCTCCAAATAAAATTGTTGAACTATTGAATAATAAAGGCATTCGCTGCATGGCGATTTCTCCAACACAGATCAGGATGGTAACACACCTGGATGTTTCAGAAAAGATGGTGGATTATTGCTGTGAAGTAATTGAAGCGCTAAGTACATAGATACAGCCTGTAATGTTATTCTGCTTTGAAAAACTTCAGCTCCAGCATTGAAGCAGTGCTTTCTTTTATTCTGAAACGTTCGTCAATGCGGTAACCAATTACCCAGGCAATGCGGCCCGCGGATTCAAGTACGTATATGCGTTCCTTTTGATGCACCGGTATTTTCAGATCGATAAGGAACCGGCTGATTTTCTTTTTTTTCTTCATCCCCAACGGATAAAAATAATCGCCGGTTTTCCAGGGACGGACAATGAGGGGATAACTGATTTCATTCCCATTCAACTGCGCGACAGTTGCTTCCTGCTGCGGTTGCCAGTTATCAGCTTTGCTCCTGGTTGCTATAGAAAGTGTTCCCACGGCAAAATCTACCTGCCGCTCCCCTTCTTCCACTACAAGGATACCTTCCGGACGCGGCTTGACTTCCGTAATCACCAGCCAGTTCCGGTGCCGGATGATCCGGTGGCTGGAAGATTGCACCTGCCTCCCCGATTGCGCATCCAGTAACCGCAGTACCTCAGGCACCTGTGCCGCCGAAAAGCCATAAGGTTTCAGCAATTCATACGTAATGGTGTGCAACCCCGGCTGCTTTGCCAGCAACAATACCGGAATGCCTTTGGGTTGAATAAGTTTCTTCCGGAGTTTTTCAATGTAAACCGAATACAGTTCATGCGTATCCCTGAAGCGATGGATGTTTTCCAGTAAGTTCTGTTCCACCTGCGGATATACTTCTTTCAGCAAAGGAAGTACGGAATGCCGAAAATAGTTACGGGTATATTTATCGGAAAGGTTGGAAGAGTCTTCCACGTAAGCAATGTTGCGCTGTTTTGCGTATTCAAGCAATTCGGCTTTCCGGGCGAACAACAAAGGACGCACCAGTTTGTGCTGGCGCGGCTCCATGCCGCAAAGTCCGTTTAACCCGGTTCCCCGGAAGAACTGCATCAGCAACGTCTCTATGTTATCATCCGCATGGTGTGCGGTGAGTATGATATCGGCAACCCGTTCTGTTCCCTGTGTAAGGTTGTTGAACCAGTCATAACGCAGGTCCCGCGCAAGTTCCTGGATTCCTTTTCCCGAAACTTCCGCCAGTTGAATGGTATCAAAATGTTGTACAAGCAACGGCACCCCGAGTTCACTGGCCAAAGCACGCACAAATGCTTCATCCCGTTCGCTTTCTTCCCCACGCAATTGGAAATTGCAATGTGCAAGCGTAACCTGGTAACCGGCTTCCACACAAAAACGGGCGAGCAATACCGAATCCACGCCACCACTAACGGCAACAAGCAGCCGTTCATGGGGATGAATCAGTTTTTTATCCTTGATGTATTGTTTGAATAACGGAAGCATGAAATAATTTTGAATGATGAATTTTGGATGTTGAATTTTGAATGGAGGAGCAACGTAAAGGCTATTGTGTTTGCGGTCCTAAACCTCAGCGCAGCCATCATTCCTCATCCAACATTCAAAATCCATCATTCAAAATTCCTATTGTCCTTTCTTGACTTCTTTTGCCCACGCGTCTTTCAGCGTAACGGTGCGGTTGAATACCAGTTTTCCGGGCGTACTATCAGTATCCAGGCAGAAATAGCCTTTGCGGATAAACTGGTAAGCATGACCGTTATCAGCATCCAGCAAAGCGGGCTCAATATAAGCGTCCGCTATTACCTGCAGGCTGTCCGGGTTAATGTATTCCTTGAAATCACCTTCTTCCGAAGCGGGATTTTCGACTTTGAACAGGCGGTCGTACAAACGCACTTCCGCTTTTGCGGCGTGTGGCACGCTCACCCAATGGATTGTGCCTTTTACGTTGATGCCGCTGGTATCGGCACCACTTTTACTCTCAGGAATATAAGTACAGTGAATTTCAGTGATGTTGCCGGCCGTATCCTTTTTGAATTCCTCACATTTTACAATGTAGGCGTGCTTCAAACGGGCCATCAGTCCTGGTCCGAGGCGGAAGAATTTCTTGGGAGGATTCTCCATAAAATCTTCTCTTTCGATCCAGAGCTCACGGGTAAAAGGAATGGTACGGGAGCCGCCCCCGTTTTCCGCTTCCGGATTGTTCTCTCCTTCCAGTTCCTCTACCTGCCCTTCCGGATAGTTGGTGATCACCATTTTGATGGGATCGAGTACAGCCATTCTGCGGAGCGCGGTTTTATTAAGTTCTTCGCGGATGCAGAATTCGAGCAGACTCATATCAATCACGTTCTCTCTTTTCTGAATACCGATTTTATCGCAGAAAGTACGGATGCTGGAAGGCGTGTATCCTCTCCTTCTGAAACCGGAAATCGTGGGCATCCGGGGATCATTCCAGCCCGAAACATGCTTTTC
>CAMLPA010000224.1 GCA_946481605.1 uncultured Flavihumibacter sp.
AAAAAATGGGGGCTCTCGCCCCCATCCCCGTACCCTTTGTGCTACATCAGTAGAAACTGACCGTCTGTAGGATGATTTTTCATAAGTATTGAAATCGCGAATCTGAGGTTTTTCATTTTGTACAAAGCTATATGGAGAAGGTATCCTGTCATATAGACAAAACTCCGTTCTGCCATAGAAAAATAACTATGCTTTAGATAAGTAGGCCAATACAATGGCAAGGTGCATAGCTGCAAGTAACATTACGGATATGGATAAACGAAGCATTGAAACAGGCTCGTAATACCTGATCTTTTGTTTTTTCATAAGTATTCGTTTATACATGACATAACAAAGGAATGCAGGTTTTGTGGTGAGAATCGTAAAAAATATTCGAATTATTTTAGATTTATTTCTCCTTTAAAATGTTGATTTTAAGGAAGATAGAAATATGATCGTGTTTTTACTATTACTGAATGGGTCTTTTTCTATACGCATACAGGGGGATTCCATTTATTTTTCGCTGTGATAACCCCGTGCGAAAGCACCCCCTAAAATCTCATCCATGAAAAGAACATCTGCAGGTCTTTTCCTGCTGTGCTGTTTGTTTATTTCGGCTTGTAGTGGCAATGGAAAAATCTTATCAGTTGAGGCAGATCTCGGACTGATTGTTTCAGTATTTCTTTTTTTAACCTCATTGCTGTTATCAATTGCATTGGTGCGTGTAAGAAAAAAATTACGCAGAAGAATTAAGCGCCAATCGGAGGAATTGCGCGATGCCAGGCAACTGATGAACGAGTTGCAGCGCCAATGTACTTCCTTGCAGGATGAGAAAGAAGAAAGAGACTTTTTCTTTTCCATGGTGGTACACGACCTGAAAAGTCCGCTCCGTTTCCTGATGATGCGTGCCAGACAACTGGCAGATGATGCCGCCAATGAACAACTGACCATCTCCAAAGAATCCATCTCCGACCTTTGGGTGGAAGCAACCGCGGTTTACCACCTGGCGCTGGACATGCTGCTTTTACAGGAAATCAAGACGTTGGAAGAATTGCCTCAGGTGCAGCGTATGGACATGGGAGCGCTCATGAAAGATGTGGTGGAATTGTACAGTAAGATCGTGTCCTCCAAAGGCAATCAACTTGAAATGAAAGTGGCGCAAGGGCTGGAATTACTTGTGCCTTACGAATTAATTAAGGTGGTGGTAAGAAACCTGATTGACAACGCCAACAAGTTTACCGCTAACGGAAATATTCTTGTGATTGCATTGCTTCACGAAAAACACCTTTCCATCGTGGTGGAAGATACCGGCATTGGCATGGACGAGCGGCAGTTACACATGCTGATGAATGCCTCCCCCGGCAACCGTGTTTCCATCGCCAGAACTTTTGGGATAGGCTATACTGTTATACATACCTTGCTCGAAAGAATGAAAGGGAAGCTCAGTATTGTGAGTACACCCGGAAAGGGGACACGTGTTACCGTGCGCATTCCTGTTCAGGTAAGTTCCATATGGTAGGCTTCCGCGAGTTTGTTCAGTTCAATGATATTGGTAACGTGCAGCTTCTCGAAAATCCGTGCCTTGTGTGTGCCAATAGTGGAAGTGTGCAGTTTTAAACTGGCGGATATTTCAGATACAGACTTCCCCTGCACAAGATGACGCATCACCTCCGTTTCCCGGTCGGAAAGAAATTCGAACGGGCTGTGCCGGGGTGGTTTCTTATCGTCGAAGAAGAAAGTCTCGATCAGTTTCTCACTAACATACGGCTTGTTGTACAGGAGAATCTGGGTAACCGAACGCAGTATTTCCGAATCGGAAGCGTCTTTGCTAAGGTAACCGTAAACACCGAGTTTCTGATAACGCTTGGCAAAAATGTGTTCGGGACTCATCGAGAAAATGAGTATCCTGAGATGCGGTTGTTTGGCGAGCAGGAACTGTACCAGGCTGAACGAATCTGTATTGGGCATGTTAATGTCCATTACTACCAGGTCAAAAGCTGTTGATTTAATGTGTTCGCTCACTTCTTCGCCACAACGGGCTTCAGTGATGGAAACGGCGATGCCGATTTTCTGCAGCAGGTGCGCCAGCCCCGACCGCACAATGGCGTGGTCGTCGGCGATAAGTATATGTTTCATGAGGCCAGGTTTTAAACGATATTTATTGTGACGATACCAATGGCATCAGTCCAAACCATATCACCCGGTAAAGTTAGCGAAACCACTGATTGCGGGGATAGAAATTTTTCTATTTGAATACAAGGCTGAAACAAAATATGTTGTACGTAAGATTATGTTTTTCAATAACTTAAATTTCTGCACATGTTGCTTTTACTTGTCTGAATATTTTGAACTGGCCAAAATCCCCAATGGTATACCGAAAACTGATTCGGTTATATCGAATTCATTGTAACCATAAACAATCGCCCCTCTCCCCCGGAGAGGGGTAAGGGGGTGAGGCTAAGCAAACAACTCACTCGTAAACTTCACCTTAATCCCCGTCTGAAAATTCTCAATCGTTCTGAATATCTCTCTCAATGAAAGTTGCTCTATCCGTGTAAGCGCATTCAACGGATAATAATTATCCGGTTCAGTTTTATCAAGGATCAGTTGACGGGCCTGTTTCTTTAAACGCATTCCCATCAGTAAATAATAAGACTGCATCAGCTCCTGGTATTCCGTTTCGTTAAATACACCTTTTTCTTTCAGGGCCTTCAACCTTTCGCCCGTATTTACTTCGAAAATATGGTGTTTCAGTGCGTAAACACGAACGAGGTCCACAATAGGGGTCATTGCTTTTTTGATATCAAAAACTTCTTGTGAGCCTTTGGTGAAGGTGCGGATATTTTTAAAGAAAGTAAGTGGCGGCTTGTATTGAAGTGCATTCTTCGCCAGGAAGAAAAACAGCTTCTCCTGTGGTTTCTGCAATTCCTGGTGGAGGAAAGCTTTCAGTTCCTCCATGATTGTTTCATCGCCATACAGGTACCTGCAATCGAAGAAGGTGGAGAATTTGATTACCGTCTCCGGAACGGATTCCTGCATCCAGCTTTCGTAATTCCGTTTCCAGTGCGACAATGAATGCGTCCACTTCGGATTCTTCGCCATAAACCCGCCGGTGCAGAAAACAAATCCGATATAATTGAGTTTCTCTGATACTTGTGTGGCAAAATCCAGGAAGTAAGCACGCACTTCTTCACGGTGTTCGTTGGCTTTGTCTTCGTAAATAATGGCGTTGTCCTGGTCGGTTTTCAGCGTTTGTTCCTTCCTTCCTTCACTACCCAATACCATGAATACAAAGCGGGCGGGCGGTGGACCCATCGTTTCAATTACGCTTTCGATCACTTTCAGCGCTATGGTATCGGAAATCGTGGTGATCACCTGGTTGGCGATGGCGGCATTCACGCCGCGTGTAAGCAGTTGTTGTACCATTTGCGGCACCTGCTCCCATTTTCTTTTCAGTTCATCTTCCGAGCGGGCCAGTTTCACGCTTTGGATAAACACCAGGGGCGATTGTGCCTGCTCGCTCAGGAGTTTGTTCCGGCTTAGAAATCCCACCGGCACGCCGTTCCGTTCCACCACCAGGTAGCGGGTTTTGGTGCGGAACATCATCAGGATGGCCTCATACACATACGCTTCCGAGGAAATGGTCACAATGGGGTTGTCCATTATGGTTGAAATGGGCTGGGCGGTATCTCCCTGTTCCGCGATTACACGGTCGCGGAGGGTGATATCGGTCGCGAAGCCAATAATACCGCCTGCTTCATTGGTGATGAAGATGCAACTGACCTTGTGCAGTGCCATTGTTCTTGCGGCCTCATAAACGGGTGTGGCTGCGGTGCAGGAAACGATGTCGCGTGTTTCAATACTTTCTATTTTGCGGGAATATATTTCTGCAGATGCGGTGAAATTGTCGTCGAATACCGGTGTCCGTTTGAAGAAATGCGCGAACTCTTCATTCATCATTCTTTTGCCGAATTCAGCGGTAAAGTAGTTGTTGAAGGATTCGTATTCCTGGCAGAGTTGTTTGAACTCTTTGCGTGGCAGAAAGTACACTTTGGTGCCCTTCAATGCCATTACCGTCCGCAGGGATTGCCTGCGGTTCAGCAGTACGGAAACGCCACCATAGCAATAACCTTTATCGTGCAGCTCCACGAGCCGTTTGTTCTGCTGGGAATCGTAAAAAAAGGATTCATAAGCTCCTTCGGCGATGATGTCCACACCTTTCATCGCGGTTACTTCCTGCTTATAGATCAGGGTATCTTTGTTGTATTCAATCTCCTGAATGGCATTGGAAATAGCTTCCAGTTTCTCTGCCGGTAACAGGTTGAAAGGAGGAACAGTCTGAAGGAAGCTGGTGTATTGGTTCATAAGCAAAAGGCGATTAAAGCGGAAAGGAGGGTGATCATGAGGGCGAAAATGCCCCAGCCCGCTTTCCTGGAAATTTTTTTGGCCTGAAGAATTTCTTCTTTTTGTTGCCCGATGGTATGAATGGATATTTCTTTTCTGCGCAGCAATTCAAAAAAACACTGGGCTGTGGCGTTTACATCGGTGTAGGCGTTGTGCTGGTTGCCGAGTTCGCGCTGGAACAGTCTTTCATAGAGATCGCCAAGGCGGAAGAACTTTTTCTGCGGATGCCGCACCAGGTGTCGGGTGGCCTGCATGGTGCAATAGCTGGGGTATTGCTGAATGATGTTCTCCATCCCCGACCTGTAGTATTCCGCGCCTGCGAGGTGAAGGTCCAGTTCAATGAAGTGGCCGATTACCACGGGGTTGAAGGCGATCAAATCTGCTGTCAGCAATTCCATTACTTTTCGTCTCGGTTCCCCATTCCTGTCCAAAAATGCACGGGTGATGCCATGTACCTGAATGGATTCCGGGGTAACCGTGAAATCCTGGTCGCCGATATAATGATTTTCCTGCTTGATCAAGCGGCCTTCAACAGTGTAAACGGTCCAGGAGAATTGCACCGCGTGCGGCCAGTTGCCTTCCACCGAATAGGGGAGGTCCCATTTTTTCGGCAAGCCGGATGTTTCCGTATCAATAAAAAGAAGGAATGGTCTCACGAAGGCTGATGATGGTAACAGTTAAGTCGTCAAATATACAATTTTATATACTGTATCTTGCAGCCGATGAAGTGGCATTCCTATCTCAATACGGCTTCGCAGGTACTCGGTGCTTACCGGGGTGAACTTCCCTTCCACCATTTTATCCGGCAATTTTTTAAGCAGGATAAGAAATACGGTTCCCGCGACAGGCGCATGATCTCCCAACTATGTTATGGTTACCTCCGGTTGGGTGGTGCGCTGAAAGAGGAACCGGTAGAGGACAGGATACTCATCGGGTATTTCCTGACCGTTACGCACCGCGATGAATTGCTGCAAACCTTCAGGCCGGAATGGTTCGCTTGGTGGGAAGGCCATCCCGCCGCTACCTTAACGGAACGGATGGCGCTGCTTCAACAAACTTACCCCGCTTTTCAGGTAGATGATATCTTCCCGCTCCAGGAGAAACTCGGCGCTATTTCAGATAGAAATCAGTTCTTCAAAGCACACCTGGTGCAGCCCGATGTGTATCTCAGGATCAGACCCGGACATAAAAAGACCGTATTGCTGAAACTGGAAAACGCCAGTATCGCGTTCCGTCTGATCGCCCCGGCCACTATTGCAGTGGGCGCTACCGCTCCGCTCGATCAGGTGCTGGAACTGAACCGCGAAGCAGTGATTCAGGATGCCAGTTCACAAATGGTGGGCGAACTGATGGAAGAAATGAAAACATTGCTGCCGGAAAAAGGGCTGAAAGTATGGGATTGCTGCGCCGCGAGCGGTGGGAAATCCATTCTCGTGAAAGATGTGGTGGGGAGGATGGAACTTACTGTGTCCGATGTCAGAGAATCTGTATTGCACAACCTGCGGTCGCGGATGAAAGAAGCGGGTATCGGAGG
>CAMLPA010000225.1 GCA_946481605.1 uncultured Flavihumibacter sp.
CGTGCCGACAGTATACGCATCGAAACAGCATGGGTCGCCAATACGCTCGTGTTTGAAGATGAATCTTTCGCTGAACTCGCGGTGAAGATGGAAAGATGGTTCGGAGTAGATATCCGCTTCCTGGATGAGAAAATCGCCGCACTCCGTTTTACCGGGAAATTCGACCGGGAAACCTGCGAAGAAGCTTTGAAAGCATTACAGATTACAGCAGACTTTACCTACGCCCACAACGGGAAAAGTATTTTGATAAACCATTAAAATCGACGCTGCCAAATGACTGAAATTACGCCTAACACCTCCTGAATCGTCCTGAAATAATTGCAAAGAAGGACGGAAAATGCTGTCACATTTCCCGCCTTTTGTTAAAGCCCGGAGTTCGCAACTGCTTGTGAACAGGAACTCCTATTCATTAACTTGTCAATGGAAAATTATGAAAAAAATCCAACTCGTGTTGGGAATTCCGGAACCCCCGGTCATCCAAAAGCTAACGAGGATTATGAAACTAATGACTGTATTGCTCCTCGCCGCCTGCATGCATGTTTCCGCCGGCGGGTTCTCCCAGAAAAAGATCAGCATCAGGTTCGAATCGGTTGATGTCCGCAAGGCATTGAGCCAGATCGAAAAAAAATCGGAACTCCGTTTCCTGTACAACCAGGCCCTGCTGGATGGTTTTAATAAGGTAACCCTTGAAGCAAAAGATGAATTGGTTACCACCGTATTGAACAGGATATTCAACGAAACCGCTGTCAACTATCAACTGCTCGACAACGGACTGGTCGTGTTGAAAACCAGGGGTGCGGCCATGAAGGATGTACAGGTTAGGGGAAAAATTATGGATGAGAAAGGTGAACCCATTGCCGGTGCTTCTGTTCGGGTGAAAGGTACCAACCTAGGCACCGCCGCTGATGCAGAAGGTGCATACTCTTTGAACGTTCCCGATGATGCCACGCTGGTGGTGTCGTTTGTAGGATACGCCGAACAGGAAGTACAGGTGAATGGCAGAACGGAAATCAATGTAGTGCTGGTGCAGTCCACACAATCGCTCGACCAGGTGGTGGTGATTGGTTATGGTTCCGCCGCCAGGCGCGATCTTACCGGTTCCATCCAAACTATAAAAGGATCGGAAGTGGCCGATAAACCAGCTACTAACCCCATGGCTGCTCTGCAGGGGAAAGTGCCGGGTCTTACCATCGTGAACTCCGGTCGTCCGGGGCAGGAACCGGACATCCGCATCCGCGGAACGAATACCATCAATGGTGTGAAGCCGATATACGTGGTAGACGGGATCATTAACGACAACATCAACTTCATCAACCCCGCCGATATCGAATCCATGGAGATTCTGAAAGATCCCTCCTCACTCGCCATCTTCGGGGTGAGGGGCGCCAACGGGGTAATCATTGTAACCACTAAAAAAGCAAAATCCGGTCAGCTTACCGTGAACTTCAATTCTACCGTAGGCATCAAAAAAGTGGTGGACCGCATCAAACTTACCAACGGACCGGAATTTAAAATGCTCTACGATGAGCAACTTGCCAACCAGGGCAACCCCGCTTTCGATTATACCAACTGGCAGGCCAATACCGACTGGCAGGACCTGATATTCCAGGATGCCGTCCTTAATTACAACAACATCAGCATTACCGGCGCTACGGATAAGAACCGGTTTTACCTGGGCGTGGGCTATGTTACGGAAGAAGGCCTGATCAAACACGAACAATTGCAGAAGGCCACACTCAATTTCAGCGATGAACTGCAGGTGTCGAAGTCGCTTAAATTCGGCATCAACTTCAATGGTTATCGAGCTAAATTACCTGTAAACAAGGATGTGGGTACCGCCCTCACTGCAGCACCTATTGCGCCGGTGTACAACGAGGCTTACGGCCTGTACCACACCATGCCCGGTTTCCAGCGCGCGCAGGTGTTCAACCCGCTCAACAGCATTGAAGTGCAGGCGAACAATGCCCGCAACTACGAATACAGGGCCGTGGGAAGTATTTTCGGTGAAGTGAACTTCCTCAACGATTTTACGTTCAGAACATCACTCTTCGCTGATTACGGGTTCAATTCCGGAAGGTCATACCAGCCGCAAACTGTTTTCTATAACCCCGAAATTAGTCCGGTACCGGTTGATTCCGTTCAGCCTGAAACCTCAGTGAACGAATACAAAAACAACTTCATCAAAATACAAAGCGATTACCTGCTTACTTACAAGAAAAGGTTTGGTGACCATAGCCTTACCGCAATGACGGGCTTCACCACTTATTTTGATTCTTATTCTCAAACCACAGCGAGTGTAAGGCAGGGAAGCGGAAGACCCATTCCCAATGATCCGAGGTTCTGGTACGCGAATGCTGACATTGGAGATGCTACCACTTTAAGGGGTAATTCAGATGCATGGGAAAGAGCCAACGCGTCTTACCTGTTCAGAGCGCTGTATAATTTTAAAGGAAGGTATCTTTTAAACGCCTCTTACAGAAGAGATGGAAGTTCTGCATTCAATGGCCCCGCCGGAGGTGGACAGATATGGCAGAACTTTGGCGCAATAGGTGCGGCATGGGAAATTTCAGAAGAGGACTTTATGACAAATGTAGACGCGATAGATTTTCTGAAGTTGAAAGCCAGTTGGGGCGTACTCGGTAACCAGAACAGCGGAAGCAGGGTTTATCCTATGTTCCCAACACTTTCCGGCGCAAACTCCGCGGTTTTTGGAAATAATGTAGTGCAGGCATTGCAGCCTGAATATTTTGTAGATCCAAATCTGCACTGGGAAACAGTTCATTCATGGGAAACCGGTATCGAAATGAATACGTTCCGGAACCGCCTTCATATCGAAGCGAACTATTATGATAAAAAAACTAAGGATATCCTTGTTATCAAACCACCATTCGGTTCTTCTGGCGGAAGTCCCGAACTGAGTAACGTAGGAGAAGTATCCAACAACGGTTTCGAATTCCTCGCCACCTGGAACGATAAGATTTCTAAAGACTGGAACTACTCTATCAGTGGTAACATCACCACCATCAACAACAAAGTGAATTTCCTGGTACGTGATGGCTACGAAATCGTAAGTGATCCCAGCAGAACCCGCGCGGGACTTCCTATTGGCTATTTCTTCGGGTTTGTTTCAGAAGGTATCTACCAGACACAGGAAGAGATCATCAAATCCCCGGCAAACCTGCTGAATGAAGTGAAGCCCGGCGACATCAAATTCCGCGACGTGAACGGCGATGGACAGATCGATAACGACGACCGTACCATGATCGGAAATCCCACCCCCGACTTCACTTACGGTGTTGCCTTCAACATCAGCTACAAAGGCTTCGACCTGAATCTAGAAGGACAGGGTGTTTACGGCAACGAAATATTCCGGAACTGGAACAAAGGAACATTCACGCAATTCAATTTCGGCGCCTATCAACTGGGTAGATGGAATGGTGTGGGTACTTCCAATTGGGAGCCGATCCTGCATACCGGCCGCGCCAATAATGTGCTGAACTCCACTTATTATATAGAAGACGGAAGTTATTTCAGGTTCAGGAACATTCAACTCGGTTATAGTTTCAGCACGGCAGCATTGGAAAAACTGCACATGAAATCGCTGCGCGTTTTCCTGAATGCACAGAACCTGAAAACTTTCAAGAACAATACAGGATACACACCGGAATTCGGGGGCAGCTCCACGCAGTTCGGTGTTGACAACGGATCCTATCCGTTGCCGGCCATCTATTCCTTTGGCGTAAACCTGAATTTCTAATCAACAAAACGATACTTCCATGAAAAATATATTGAGGATAAGCTTCAGCATCTCGTTTGCCGCCATGGCCATGCTGCTGTTGCCGGGATGTAAGAAATTCCTGGAAAGGGAACCACTGGGCAGGTACACGCTGGACGATCTGGGCGCAAGTTCTATTGAATCGCAGGTGTTCGCCATGTATGCCGGGTTAAGAACCGAAGGCATGTCGGGTATTAAGTTTATCGCCGTACACAGCATTCGTTCCGATGATGCCGATAAGGGCAGTATTCCAAGCGATAACCTCGCTGCGGAAACCTTCTTCGATGAATTCAACTACACTAAAGACTTCTGGCTGCTCAACGATTACTGGGGCGATCATTACCGGCTCATCAAACTCACCAACGATGTGATTGATGCCGTGGAAAAACTCGATAACCCCAATGCCGCGGAAGTCATCAACAGGGCAGAAGCCAAGTTCCTGCGCGCGTATGCTTATTTCAACCTGGTGCGCGCTTTCGGACAGGTACCCAAAATTGATTTCCTGGTAGAGAATGTGGAAGATGGAAACAGGCCGAAAGCTTCGGTCGATGAAATTTATGCACTGATAGATGCTGATTTGCAGGAAGCCGCCGCCAACCTGCCGCCATCCTGGGAACCCCGTTTTATTGGCAGAACCACTAAATGGGCCGCTAAAGCATTGCAGGCCAAAACCTTCATCACACGGAGCAACTGGTCAGGCGCACTCGCGGCCGCAAAAGAAGTGATCGGCTCCAATGCTTATTCCCTGCATACGCCTTATGTGCAGTTGTTTTCAGAAACAGGGGAGAACAGCGCTGAATCCATCTTTGAAATTCAGGCTTTCTATTCCGCCACACAGGACTTCGGTATCCAATATGCCGAAGTACAGGGCGTGCGCGGTTCCGGGGTATGGGACCTCGGCTTCGGATGGAATACGCCCACACAGGATCTGGCCGATGCTTTTGAACCCAACGATCCCAGGAAGAACGCCACCATCATGCCCAATAATTCTCCCGATCCTTATGGGGTGAATGGCGTGATCACTTCCCAAAGCCAGTTCAATAAGTTGTACTATAACAGGAAGACCTATACGAACCCCAATGTCCGCAATACCATTGGTGGTGGTAACCCCCGCAAGGGCCGCTGGATGAACCTCCGCGTGATCCGTTACGCCGATGTACTGCTCTGGGCCGCAGAAGCGGCCAACGAACTGGGGGGCACACAAAACGTGACCGATGCGCTCGCCTGGCTGGAACTGGTAAGGAACCGCGCAAGGCAAGGTACGCCCGCAGGCACTTTACCCGCAGTTACCACTACCGATAAGGACCAACTCAGAACCGCCATCCGCCATGAAAGAAGGGTGGAATTCGGCATGGAAAACGAACGATTCTACGACCTCGTCCGCTGGGGAACCGCGCAGGAAGTATTCAACGCGCTCGGGAAAAATTACCAGCCCCGCAACAGGTACCTGCCCATTCCGCAGCCTGAAATCGACAAGTCGAATGGTGTACTCATTCAGAACCCGGATTACCAGTAAGTATTTTCTTACGCATTAAAATGAAGTGTTATGAACCGAAATAAAATCTCGCTTTGTAAAATATTGGCGCTGGCGCTCATCCTCGTCGCCGTGCTGCCTTCCTGCCAGAAAATGTACCGTCCTCCATTGGTGATCATCCCCGATGATACGGCCAAACTGAATGGTCCGCTCCAAAGGATGTTCTGGTTCGAGGAAAGTCCGATAGACAGCATCTATTATGAAAAAGGAGTGGCTTCCAATGTTACGTATGTGGATGGCATCAATGGAAAAGCATACAAAGGCGCTTCCAACGCCATGATCGTACTGCCGGGTGGCGGTCCCAAAGTGTCTACCATGACGAGCTTTACGGTTTCTTTCTGGATCAATACCAACAAACATACCGGTGGAGCACAAACGGTGTTTGTATTGGGCAGGAACTCCGATTTCTGGGGCAACCTGTTCTGTATGATCGAAGGGAACGGCGATGCGAACGACAACTCCATGCTGGTGAAATTCCACTTCGCAGGAAACTGGGTGGAGTTTACAGGATCGGGCTCTAATCCTGCGCGTATTCCCGATATGTATGGCAAGTGGAAACACCTTGCTTTCCGGTACGATGAAACCAC
>CAMLPA010000226.1 GCA_946481605.1 uncultured Flavihumibacter sp.
GCGCCTGCTACAAAGAAAGTAACACTTCTGGGCTGCTGCAAATCGAACCAGATGGTTTTGCCATCGGGTGCGAACCATTCGTGTCCGGCAATCTCCATGTCCATAGTACGGCGGTGCATCAGCATGGTATCTTTTGTATGCACATTAATGGTCCATATACGGTTCACTTTATGCCAGGGGCCTTCGTGGCAGAACATCAGCAATGCGGGATCTTTTGGAGAAAACTGAACATGGTTGAGCCATGCGCTGTCGGTAAAAATCTTTTTCAGCGCGCCTGTATTTACATCGATGGTAAAAAGTGTTCGGGGTTCCTTCGCCTCGTAGATAAGGTTAAAATAGCTTGATTTGTTGGGGTTGGCTTTGAAGATATCCCGCTCCTTCGGACTACTCCATGCGCCGGCGAGCAGGTTTTCATTGCTGTTGATGGTGGTGATATTGCCTTTGAAATCAGCGGGAAACTTGAATACCAGCCTGGTTGCTTTGGTGGTCACATCCGTTGAAAAAATGCTGTCGTTTACCTGGTAATACACTTTGTTTGATTTCCTGGCTACTATTTCCCCGTTCATGGGATGGGGAAGAAACGTGAGTTGCTCTACTTTTTTGGTTTGAAGGTCAACGCTGTACAGTTGCTTGTTGGTGGCGGGGATATTGCCCGTTTCCTGTTTCACGGAATCATTTTTCGCCGTATGCTGGTAATCCGTTCCGTAGAAGATCATTTTGTTGCCGATGAAAGGATTGTTGTGGAAGTAAAAACTCATGTTGTTTCCTTCTCTATTGATGAGTTTGATCACTTTATGTCCGGTGGATTTATCGATCCATTCGTCGGGCATTTTTTGTCCGCCGGTTTCCATGACAGGTTGTGCATACAATGCAGTAGTGCTGAGTGCCAGCGCGGAAGATAGCAGGATGACAGGGTTCATATTGGCAATCGTTGTACATGAAGTAAAGATTTTTATGGCGGATGGTTGTCCTGTACAATCCTGCACCTCATAAACAACAAAGGACCACCAAAACGGTGGCCCCTTGTGTTGCTTGCGTATGAATGTAGGCTTATTGGTATCCTGGATTCTGGTAAGCTTCTTTTTCTTCCGGCGTCATGTCCAATCTGTCCAGTTGGAAAATAGGAATGGGGCGCAGGTAGTGTTTTGGTTCGATGGTACGCCTCACCAGTTGTGGTGTGTGGCTGCCGTAAGTAGCGGCGGCGATTTCATAAGAACCAGCCACTTCACTCCACTTCTGCGTACGTACAAGGTCGAACCAGCGGTGTCCTTCACCGAAATATTCGCGGGAACGTTCTGCCAGAATGTAGTCAATATCGATGGTACCCGGAGTGGCTGCCGTCATCGCCAGGCTGTTATCTGCTACGAAAGCTGCGTTGTTCTTATTAGAGAAGGTCCACTTTCCGGCACGGGCGCGGATCACATTGATGAGCTCCCTTGCGCTTTTGCCTGAAACCGTGGTAGCGCCTTTTACGGCTGCTTCAGCCGCGATAAAATAAAATTCGGAGAGTTTAGCGATCTTGAACGGACGGGTGCTGGTAGCATTTGGTTGTCCGAGTCCTGTACCGTTGTCCGTTCTGTAAACGCCCAGTTTCCAGAGATTAGGGAATACGATGCGGCTGATGGCACGAGGTGTAATCACAAAATCAGGACGACCGGGTATCACGCCCGCCCCTACTCCATTGGATGATTTGCCCGGGAAAGATGGGCCTGTAGGGTAAGTGATTTGAGGCGCGAGTGTTTCATCATCCAGAAAACTCAGCACGGGCTGTCCGGGCGTTACAGGAAGGTCGTTTGCGTTGTACAGCACCGTGTTGGCTGTGCCACCCTTGGGCCAGTTGCCCCGGTATACGGTGGCGAAAGTGCCATCATAACGGGAATCCAGTGTTTTGTCGGCGAAAGTTGTAGTGAGCGCACCAATGGTAGGGGCCATACGGGTGTATGGACGGCCCAGCGCTTGTGCTGCTTCCCGCTGAACGGAGCTGATACCGGCACCTGTACCATCAGCGTTAGGCGCGCTTCTGATTACGGTATAGTTCCAGGTCACCATCCAGGACGCTGAGTTTCTACCGTTTCCTGCTTCACCATCGAAACAGGCAAGGCAGGCGCCATTGTAAAACTCATTATCCTGGGTATGATCAGCATAGAGGATCATCTCCTTGTTGCGGTCGTTTCCTCCGCGGTGAAGATCATAGAACGTGGATTCCAAACGGAAAGGCCCGGGATTATCGATACCTGCAACCGCTACATTGTATGCATTCTGGAAATACCATTGAGCGTCTTTGCCATCGGGATCTGTTCTCGCCGTTTGTGGATACGTAGGTATATTATTGGGATTCTGCAGCCACCAGCCATAGGTAAGATAAGCTTTTGCCAGGTACAACCGGGCCGCCGTTTTGGTAACGCCCCCCATTACCCTTGGATCATCGGGAAGATCATTGATCGCCTGTATCAGGTCAGGGAAGATAGCTTTGGTATATACTTCTGGTACTGTATTCCGAACAGACTTTCTGGAGGCGGAAGTGTTAAACTTCAGTTCACCCGCACCGAGATCCAATGGTACACCTCCGAACGTTTGTACCAGCAGGAAATAATCAAATGCCCTAAAAAATCTCGCCTCTGCGATCAGTGCCGCTGAGATAGTACCTACTACTGCAGCATTCTCAATAATACCACTTGCTGTGTTGATGTTGGAGAAGGTTACCTCCCAAATAGCATCGGACCTGCTACTGGCGGAGTTGAGGTTTCCGACACCGCTCAGGTCTGCATCCCGGAAGTTGGCATCGGCGCTGGAAGCGTAAGTATATTCGTCGGTACCAGTTTCCAGTGTATTGTAAAAATAAGGCTGACCGTAAATAAAACGAAGATGGGCATATTGCGAGGTAATACCGCCCAAAACGCCTTTCTCTGTTCTGAAAAAATCTGGCGTATAAAAACTGCGCGGCTGCTCGTCTAGTATTTTACTGCACCCGGCTAATGCAACGGTGGCAGCTATGATGGATGATTTTATCAACAAATGTTTCATAATCTAATGATTTAAAATGTCAGGTTAACACCCAGAATATAGTTGCGTGTGGAAGGGGTATTGAACCCTACGGTGAGGATGCGCCTCAGGTTTTGGCTGAGGTTAACCGCGGCATTCTCATTACCCAAAGAATTGGTTTCCGGATCCAGCCCGGACTCTTTGTGGAACGGAGAGAACATTACAAATGGATTCTGAGCGGTGAAATACATGCGTAACCTGGCACCGGCATTTTTGAGCAGGCTTTGGTTGAAATCATAACCCAATGTCATGGTCCTGATCTTCAGGAAAGAGCCATCGAAATAACTCAATGTACTGCCATACTTGGGGTTATCACCGGCGATGATTCCGCCTGGTTTGGGGTATTTCGCACCTGTATTGCTCTCACTCCAGTAATCAATGTCAATATTGTTCCTCCTTCCAGTCAACAGGTTAAGGTAACCGTTTGAACCATGTAATGTACTGAAGAGAATACCACCGCTTCGGAAGATGCCCACGATGCCGAGATCGAATCCTTTGTAAGATACACGGGTATTAAAGCCACCCTGGAAATCCGGGTCAACATTCAATACCTGCCTGTCGGCTGGTCCGATTGCGCGCACCGGTGCACCATTGGCATCGTAATCACCGGTGTACTTCACTTTAATCATCCCAACGTTTCCTCCCGGTTCAAGTATACTCAGGTAAGGATCATCTTTTTGCCACAGGCCTGTTTTTTCATAATCAAAGATCGCGTTGATGTTGTAGCCTACGAACCACCAGTTGCCTTCATTTCTTTGTGAGCCAGAGGCCAGAGAAGTAAGCTTGTTGTTGTTTACGTAAAAGTTGGCTCCCATATCCCAGCTCCAGCCATTCAAGTTATCGATAATGGTTCCGTTCAGCGCCAATTCAAAGCCTTTGTTTTGAGTGGTGCCTATATTACTGGCGACAAGCGGTACGCCACTCGTTGGCGGAAGATCCAGATCAAGCAAAACATCCTCGGTATTGGTAACATAGTATTCTACAGTACCCGAGAGCCTGTTTTTCAAGAGAGAAAAGTCAAGGCCAACGTTCCATGTTTTAGAAAACTCCCAGCCAAGCTGAGCGGTAGGCAGCCGTGAAACGAAGAGTCC
Source organism: uncultured Flavihumibacter sp. (assembly GCA_946481605.1). The sequence continues at coordinate 4,134 of CAMLPA010000226.1, forward strand.
TGTACTATAATTTGTAGGGCCAAAATTATAAGGCCGGGTTGTTAACTTGCCCAGCGTTGAATAGGGATCCACGGCCTGGTTGGATGTTTTACCATATCCCGCGCGAAGTTTGAGGTTTGTAATGGCGCTTATATTCTGCATAAAGGACTCATTGGTAATATTCCAGCCCACTGATACGGCGGGATACGTGTACCATTTATTTCCTGGTGCCAGCCTGGAAGAACCATCTGAACGAAGCGTAGCGGAGATCATATACCTATTATCAAAGGAGTACATCACCCTTCCCATAGCAGACTTCAGCCCCCACAATGTATAATTCTGGTTATCCGGGTTGACGGTGATCTGGCCCGCTGCTTGTCCAAGGTTGTAAAACTGAAATTCATTTGCGAGAATATCCCTTGCGGCCATATTGGAACGGGTATTTCTAAATTGTTCCACGGAATAGAGCGCCACAGCATTTATTGTATGCTTTCCACCGAATGTACGGTCAAAGCTCAGCAGGTTTTCCAGGGTCCAGTGGTAAGTGGTCCTGTTGTCTACTGATGCAGCAGATGCGGTAGTCGGGTTAAGTGCATCGCCAACCCCAGGACCAGTATAGTTACCATTATTAATTTGAATAAAATCAAGTCCGAGGTTTGCCCTGTATTTAAGGCCCGTTAAAAAAGGTGCTTTTACTTCTCCGTACAATGCGTTGTAAGAAGCGACGCCGCGTGTTTCATCTAACCACTGGCTACTGTCACGTAAACGCTCAATCACATCTTTGGTGTATACGAACTGGTTATCAGCAATCATGCGGATACTTCTTTTGGTAGTACCGTCGGCATTAAAAGGGGTACCCAGGGGAGACATACTTAATGTACTGTAGAGTCCCACCTGATTACCCTCACTAACATTATAATTGCTATTGGTGGTTAATCCAAACTTAAAGTGTTTGCCCACTTCCTGGTCCAGGGCGCCTCTCAATGTATATCTTTTATATTGTTGTGTTGGGATCACGCCCTGGTTAAGGTAATACCCGCCGCCAAAATTGTAGTTGCCCGTTGTGGTACCACCTGAAAGGCTGATGTTGTGATCCGTTACGATGCCCGTCTGGTAGAATAAATCCTGCCAGTCGGTATTGATGTCATTCGCTTCATCCGGACCATTTTGATACAGGTTGCCAGCATCAGCGCGTAGCTTGGCTAATTTGGGACCGTCCATCATCGGGTATTTGGCGAACACTTCCTGCGTGCCCACATAGCTGCTGTAGTTGATGCGTGCACCACGGTTCTTCGCGCCTTTATCTGTTGTAATCAATATTACACCATTGGCGCCGCGTGAGCCATAGATTGCTGTGGCGGAAGCATCTTTCAGTACGTCTAAACTTTTGATGTCATTGGGGTTGATATCGGCCAGCGAGCCCAAAAATGGAATACCATCCAGTACAATTAATGGGTTGTTGTCTGCGGTAAGTGAACGTGTTCCGCGTATACGGATCTGCATTGTGGCACCTGGTCTGGTGGATGTTTGAGATATCTCCACTCCGGCCAGGCGGCCTTGCAAAGCCTGGGAAATGTTAGGCGCAGGCACCTCTCTTAATCTTTCGCCGCCAATGGAGGCAACGGAGCCGGTAACGGCCTCTTTGCGTTGGGTACCATAACCTACCACCACTACTTCCCCAAGGTCACTTTCTGATCTGGCAAGTTGAATATTGATGGTGGTTTCATCTCCTACGGTAACTTCCTTTGCGGTGT
>CAMLPA010000227.1 GCA_946481605.1 uncultured Flavihumibacter sp.
CTCAGTGGTGGCGTTACTTCCTCCCATATCCTTCACGGATCGGCCAATACCATTGGTGGACAAACTCAGTTGCTGAAACTGCGCTGGGGCGCCAACGATGAAGGACTGAAGTTCAAAAACTGGGATGGCTTTATCAAGTTCGCATTGGGAGAGAATGTAAAACGCTCGAGCAGCCAGAACAACAACCGTTTTCCAGATACCCGCATGGGTGTTGAACAGGTGCTTACAGATGCCTTCCAACGCGCAACGGATTACAGAAATGCCATGAAAGCCGCTTCCGATGCGGCCAAGGCAAAGAAGGGTACAATGAATTTCCGTCGTGACCTGGAACTGGATGCATTGGTGGAGATCATGGAAAAGAAGCGTTTCATCACCTGTCATTCCTACGTTCAGAGCGAAATAGTTGCCGCCATGCGCGTGGCTGAAAAATTCGGTTTCCGCTTCAACACTTTTACGCATATACTGGAAGGGTATAAAGTGGCTGATAAGATGAAAACACATGGTGCCGCGGCTTCCACCTTCTCCGATTGGTGGCAGTATAAAATGGAAGTGGTGGATGCCATTCCTTACAACGCGACTATCATGCACAATGTAGGTCTGAACGTGGCCATCAATTCCGATGACGCTGAAATGGCGCGCCGTCTGAACCAGGAAGCCGCCAAAAGCGTGAAGTACGGGGGGATGAGCGAAGAAGACGCACTGAAAATGGTGACCCTCAATCCCGCGAAAATGTTGCATGTGGACGATCGCGTGGGCAGCATCAAACCCGGTAAGGACGCGGACCTGGTGTTGTGGAGCGATCACCCGCTCAGCATCTACGCCAAATCTGAAAAAACCATTGTGGACGGCATTGTTTATTTCGACCGTGAAAAGGATGCGCAAATGCGTAAGAACATCGTTGTGGAAAGAAACCGCCTCGTGCAGAAAATGCTGGGTGAAAAGAAAGCCGGCATGCCTACGCGTCCCGCAGAAGCCAGTATGCTGATTATGCACAGTTGCAGCGAACACGCGCACGACCATGGCTTGTTGGTGATTGACGCGGAACAGGAATAATATTAGCATTCAAATCTGAAAAAAAAGAGCAATGTTCAAACTGAAATATATACTGGCCCTTTTCAGCAGTTGTATGCTGAACCTGGCCATGGCGCAGGACGATGTTTATCCCGCGTCGGCTTACAAGGGGCTGCTGTTCCTGAAAAATGCCACGGTACATGTGGGGAACGGCAAACTGCTGGAAAACGTAACCATTAAAGTAAGCAATGGAAAAATAGAAGCCATCGCCGCCAATATGCCCATCCCCGCGGATGATGTGAAAGTGTTCGATGCCGCGGGAAAACATGTATATCCCGGGCTTATTCTGCCCAACTCTACCCTCGGACTGGTAGAGGTGAGCAGTGTACGTGCCTCCGCCGATGCGCGTGAACTCGGGGAACTGAATACAAATATCCGTTCCATCGTGGCGTACAATACCGATTCAAAAGTGATCAATACACTGAAATCGAACGGGATACTTTTTGCGAACGTGGTGCCCGAAGGCGGGGTAATAAGCGGAACGTCTTCTGTGGTGCAACTCGATGCATGGCATTGGGAAGACGCGGTGGTGAAAATGGATGGTGGCGTACATTTCCGGATGCCCAGTTTGCTGAACAGGGGCGGAAGAGGTGGTCGTTTCCGCCAGGCCACACCCGCAGCGGACCCTATGGAAAGGATAGAAGCCGTAAAACAATTTTTCCGCGAAGCGAAAGCCTGGTACCAGGCACCGCAGCATGAAAATACCAACCTCAAATTCGACGCGGTGAAAGGCCTGTTTGAAAAGAAGCAGAAGTTGTTTATCCATTGCAGTATCGTGAAAGAGATGCTGATGGCTGCCGATTTCAAAAAGGAATTCGGTTTCGATGTGGTGATCGTGGGTGGAAGTGAAAGTTTCCTGATTGCCGATATGCTGAAGCAACTGGATATGCCCGTGATTCTGGCCCAATCACACGCATTGCCCACCATGGAAGATGATGATGTGGACCAGCCCTATAAAACAGCGGTGGCTTTACAGAAAGCAGGTGTGTTGTACGCCATAGGCGATGAAGATGGTCAGACAAGGGGCCGTAACCTACCTTTCAACGCCGGTACAGCCGTTGCTTATGGTTTGAGCAAAGAAGAAGCGCTGCAGGCCATCACGCTTAATCCCGCGAAGATACTGGGTGTGGATGCCGCCACCGGTTCCATAGAAGTGGGCAAGGACGCGAACTTCGTGGTGAGCGAAGGCGATATTCTGGATATGCGTTCCAGCCAAATAACCATGGCGTTTATCCAGGGACGTTACCTTGATCTCACAGATAAGCACAAACAACTGGATGAACGTTACCGCAAGAAATACGGTTTAAAATAATCGCGCTGTCATCTTAGTGGTTTACGGAAGCCCGGTCGTTTTGGCCGGGCTTTTTGTTTGGGCGAAGATTTCAATAGCATGTTCTACAACAAAATCGGGCAAACGTTTGCGCGTGGTTTATTGCATTGAATGGCCCATTTTTGAAAAGGAACCAGCTTTGCGTTCCTCCTTCAAAAGGCTTCTGTAAGTAAAAACAACAGCAATGTTTAAGCAACCTTCTAACGTATTGTATTCAGCGAAAAGACTGCTCGTCTTTCTCCCTTGTTTGTTCATGCTCCCGGTTTTGGCCCAGGATGCAGACCGGATCGTTCCTTCCAGAACGGAAATTATTCAACCTTCGCGCAAAACAAGTTTCAACAACAACGGCGCATGTCCTGAACGGAAACAGGGCGGTAACGCACGGGATGTGAACGGCTATCCCGTTTTTGATGCGTCGATGGATGGCAACAGGCAGGTGGATCCGCAAATCGCCGTTGGCGGCGGTTATGTGCTGCACGGCACCAACAGCGGCCTGATTATCTACAATACGAAAGGGGAATTTGTACAAGGTGTTTCCCAGAACTGTTTCAAGGGAGGAATTGATCCCAAATTGTTTTATGACGCACACAACAAAGTTTTCGGCTTCGACCTCTGGGTGTATTGGGATTCAGCGAAGATTAAACCCGTGAATATTTCCGTGTCGGAAACCAATGATCCACGCGGCGCCTGGAACACCTATTCCATTCCTGCTCCCAAAGGTGTTGATGGCGGCGGAATTGGTTACAGCAAAAAATGGATCGGGTACGCTTTCCCTGGTGGGGAAGAAAGAACATTTGTTTTGAAAACAGCGGATGCGAAAAGCGGTAAACCAGCGAAAGTGTACCATTTCCCCGGAAGCCTGGGACACCCGGTTTACGGGCAGGATGCCGTGGATGACCTGTATTTCTTCGCCATCGAAAGAGATCAGTTCGTACTCCGGAAAGTGACGGAAGCTGTGGATGGTTCTCCGGTATGCGTTACCGTTAGTAAGCAGCGACATAATCAGCAATATATCAATCAGCCACCCCAGTCTCCGCAGTTTAATACCGCCCAGAAAGTATCTTCCGGCGACCGTAATCCTAAAAACCTGGTATTGCAGAACGGCAGCATCTGGTTCTCGCAGGCAGTGAATTGTGAAGGACGTTCCGCCGTTCAATGGCACCAGATCAATGCAAAGAATGGGAATATCGTTCAGACGGGGCTCATTAAAAGCGATACAACGAATTATATTCAAACCACCATCGCTGTGAACAAAAGGAATGATGTGCTGATCGGTTTCCAGGAAGTGAACGGCAATATGTTTATCAGTCCGCGTTTCACCTTTAGGAAAAGCACCGATAAGCCGGGAATGGTAAGAGGTATTGTGCGTGTGGGCGAAGGGCGCGGCGCTACGGATGGCGTGGCCTGGGGCGATTACAGCGGCAGTGTGGTGGATGGTGATAATCAGTTGGATATGTGGACCATTCAGAGTATTGCGAATGAAAAAGGAAGGGGAGAAACGGTGGTGATAAAGCTGCCGGTTAAGGATATTAAGAAGTGATAAATGGTGTTTTTCTAGCTGTTCCCAAAGCGCAACAATCATGAAAAAAATCCTATGCTTTTTATTGCTGCTGCCAGGGCTAATGGCCGCCGCACAGCAGAAAAATGCTAAAGGAAAATCAGTTCCCAATGTAATCATCATTTATGCCGATGACCTCGGTTACGGTGATGTGAGTTGTTACGGCGCCCGGAAAATACATACCCCCAATATTGATAAACTTGCGGAGCAGGGCATCCGTTTTACGAATGGACATTGTACTTCTGCAACGTGTACACCTTCGCGTTATGCGCTTATGACTGGACGCTATCCCTGGCGGCAACAAGGAACTGGCGTGCTGCCCGGAGATGCGGCCCTGATTGTTCCAACAGATAAGACAACTTTGCCCAAGGTGTTTCAGCAGGCGGGGTATAAAACAGGAATTGTCGGGAAATGGCACCTCGGACTTGGAGATGCCGTGGAAAAGAACTGGAATGCACCAGTGAAGCCAGGGCCAAATGAAACAGGCTTCGACTATTCTTTTATTTTTCCCGCCACTGCCGATCGCGTGCCCACCGTTTTTATGGAGAACCAACTGGTGGTTGGACTGGATAGTTCAGATCCCATTGAAGTGAACTATAAAGTGAAAATTGGAATTGAACCGACCGGAAAAGACAATCCTGAGTTACTGAAGATGCTGGCTACGCCAAATCACGGACACAATCAGACGATCGTGAACGGCATTGGCAGAATCGGCTACATGACCGGAGGAAAAAAAGCCAGGTGGACCGATGAAGAAATATCTTTTACCTTTCTGGAAAAGGCAACAGCGTTCATTGATCAGCACAAAGACCAGCCCTTCTTTTTGTATTTCAACGCAACTGAACCCCATGTGCCGCGTATGCCTGCAACCATGTTCAAAGGGAAGAGTGGACTGGGGTACAGAGGAGATGCGATTCTTCAGCTCGACTGGCTGGTGGGGGAACTTATGGAAAAAGTGAGGACAACAGGACTGGAGCAGCACACAATTATTGTTTTCAGCAGCGATAATGGTCCGGTACTCGATGATGGCTACCTCGATGGCGCCGTAACGGAATTGAACGGTCACAACCAGCTTGGTCCTTTGCGTGGCGGAAAATACAGCGCACTGGAGGGGGGTACCCGGGTACCCTTTATCGTGAAGTGGCCGGCTGAAATAAAACCAGGCGTTTCCAATGCGCTGGTAAGCCAGATTGATCTGCTGGCCTCCTTTGCAGGGATGTTTAACCTGAAAATTCCGGCAGGAGATGCTGTCGATAGCGAGGAACATTTACAAACCTTCCTGGGGAAAACAACGAAAGGAAGAGCCGTGTATGTTGAGCAGGGAGGCGCATTGTCGCTTTTAGCAGGCGATTGGAAATACCTTCCTCCCAATAACGGCGCCCCCAATACCAACCCGGCACTCACCAATATTGAAACAGGAAACGCTCCTTACCCGCAATTGTACAATTTGAAAAATGATATGGGTGAGAAGAACAATCTGGCAGATCAATACCCTGAAAAATTAAAAGAGATGGATGCTTTGTTGAAAAAGATCAAAGCAGTGCAGTAGAAAACGGAGGAATGAGCAAGGGCATAAACAAAAATCCCCCGCTGATTAAACCAGCGGGGGATTTTTTATAAACACATTCCTTATGCGCCGTGACATTGTTTGTATTTTTTCCCGCTTCCACAAGGGCAGGGGTCATTCCGCCCGATCTTAGGACCTACTTTCACGGGCTCCTGCTTTACATTTGAACCGGAAGGATCGAAATAATCGTTCTGGTTGGCCGCGTAATCATCGCCTCTTTCATCGATTTCTTCCTTGTTTACCTGCATCTTACTCATGTCCGTTTTCTCCTCATGTCCTTCACGGATGGGCGCACCCTGTTCAATGGGGATGCCCGCGTAGGAGAGGAAGGA
>CAMLPA010000228.1 GCA_946481605.1 uncultured Flavihumibacter sp.
GGACCGTTAAAATACCTGTTCCGTTTGTTGTAACTCTGCATGCTTACAGTTGTTCTGCCATCTTTCGCGGGATTAATGGTCACAAACAAAGTTTTCAGTCCGTAGGGTTCATTCAGGTAATCATTAGACCCCGCATCTTTTTCACCGCTGGCGAACAATCCGAACTGCAGGTGCGGCGGCAGCCATCCGTTGAATTCATACTGCATCACCACATCAAATTCGAGGGTAAAATCTTCCCCCATTTCTTTCTTATTATCGGTCAGTGTTACCGTACGTTGTGGCAGGCGCAGCCAGTTCCCTTCAATCCCTTCCAGCGTTACCAATACGGCGGAACCATTACTGTTCCAGCCTACGGGAAGTTCGCCAATGGGTTGCCCGTTAAAATCCGCGAAATAAAAAACAGATTCACCCGGCACGAAATCGTAGCGCGAGTACTGCTTCAGTTTAGTGTCTTTTTTCTGTGCCGGAGTCTCCTCTGTATCAGAATTTTCAGTTGTATTATCCGTAACGGTTTTTGTTTCCGTCTTTTTTCCCTCCGCCTTATCCAGTCCCTTGTTCACTTCAGTTTCGGCTTTATTCAGCACCCTGTTCTCCACGGTTTGTTGTGCGCGTTGTTTTACTTTACCGAGTATGCCCTGCGAAAAACCGAAGGCCGGAAGCAGGATAAGGAGCAGAGAAAAATTCTTTTTCATGGCGTTTGCTTTACGGGTACAAAGTTGCTGCTACCAGGCATGGAAAACAATCGCATGAAGATGTGGAATACAGAATATCGGCTCGCATATACATGTGGTACACCCTTACCCCAAACCTATCCTGTTTCACCACCAAGAAAACGTTAATATCTATTTCCGGGACAACTCTGGCACAACATTCCCCGTACATTGAGGTTTAGCTATACATAAACTTTTCGCACACAGAAAATCATCGTGAAAATGAAATGGATCGTTGGAGGAACCGCCATCTGCGTTGCTTTGGCATTCAGTCAGTGCAAGAAAGCTGAAACCACCACACAGGAAGTGGCTATAGAAGAATGCGAACCCGTTACTTTCAGCAGTATTCCGGGTGAAGCTTATATCGTGGTATTGAATGAAGGCGACCCTCATTTGAAAACGGATGCCGTTACCGCGCTTTCCAAACGTTCGGGTTCGGTACTGGAAAGGTGTTCTATTGCGCAGGAACGACTTGGCGCGTTGTTTACCGGCGCACAACCTGGTTTTCTGGCAAAACTCACCACGGTACAGGCTGAGGCGCTCCGGCAGGATGCCGAAGTGCAATTGGTAGAACGCGACAGGATCATTTCCCTTGCCACCGGTTGTTTTTCCCTGGTAGCGCCTTCCACGGCGCAATGGGGCGTACGGCGCGTGGGTGTGGGAGATGGCACCGGGAAAAGAGTCTGGGTAATCGATACCGGCATTGACCTTGACCATCCCGACCTGCTCGTGAGCCAGACCCTGAGCGCCAGTTTTGTAAGCGGTGAATCCTCCGCGGATGATGGCAACGGTCATGGTACGCATGTGGCGGGTATCATTGGCGCGCTGAACAATACAACGGGCGTACTGGGCGTGGCCTCCGGCGCAACACTCGTAGCGCTGAAAGCACTGGACGATGAAGGCGAGGGCAATACCGGGAACCTGATCCGCGCGTTGAATTATATCGCACAGAACGGCACTGCCGGCGATGTGATCAATATGAGCCTGGGCAGTGATACCATTTCGAATGCGCTGGACAACGCCGTGTTAACACTTGCCAACCGAGGATTCCTTTTTGCGGTAGCAGCAGGGAATGATGGTGTAGCCGCGAATAAATCTTCCCCCGCAAGGGTTAACCATGCCGATGTGTATACAGTTACCGCAGTAGACAGTTTAGGCAGGTTCGCTTCTTTCTCCAATTTTGGAAACGATGTGGTCGATTTCGCCGCACCAGGGGTGAATATCATTTCCACGTACACCAATGGCCGCTACGCGCGACTCAGCGGCACTTCCATGGCAGCACCGCACGTGGCGGGTATTCTCGCGCTGCGCGGAAGCGTGGGCCGTTCGGGTACCGCCACCAACGATCCGGATGGCACACCCGATCCCATCGCAAAGTATTGAACAGATTTGGCCTATTTTTGAGCATGGATCTTTTGAACGTACAGCATATTGGCCTGAAAGATGAACGCGGATTTGAATTGAAAGACATCAGCTTCTCGCAACCGGCCTTTTTCAGACTGGCCATCGCGGGAGAAACGGGCTCAGGCAAAACAACCCTGCTCAAAATCATTGGCGGACTGATTGAACACGATACCGGCACCGTATTTTTTGAAGGGAAAAAAATCATTGGCCCGCAGGACCAGTTGATACCCGGTCACCCCGGTATCAAATTCCTTTCGCAGCATTTTGAACTGCCCAATAACCTGCGGGTGGAACAGGTACTCGAATATGCCAATCAACTGGAAGAACAGGACCTGGAGCGGATTTGCACCATCTGCAGGATTTCCCATTTATTGAAAAGAAGAACGAACCAGCTTTCAGGCGGCGAAAAACAACGGATCGCCATTGCACGGCTGCTGTTAACAGCCCCCAAATTATTGCTGCTGGACGAGCCTTTCTCGAACGCGGATATGTCGCACAAGAAAATGATCAAAGCCGTACTGCACGACATCAGCGAAGCGCTGCGCATTACCTGCACGATGGTATCACACGATCCTATGGACTCCCTTTCCTGGGCCGATCATGTACTGGTGCTGCAACACGGCGCATTGGTGCAGCAAGGCACGCCAAAAGAAATTTACGACCATCCGGTAAATGAATATGTGGCCGGGTTATTCGGAAGGTATTCCCTGCTGTCGGAAGCCACGGCCGCGCTGCTCTCCCCCAGGAAGAAACGGCGCATTGTTCGGCCCGAGGATGTTAAGATGAACGACCAGAAAGGCGTTCCCGCAGTCATCCGGAAAACCTGGTATTTCGGTTCACATTATGAACTGGAAGCCGAAGTAAACGGAGAAACGATCCTGATCCGGGATGAAAAAGGGGATAAAACAGCGGGATCAACCGTGTTTTTACGGCTGCGTTCCCGGTGAAAAGCGGGTGTGTACGCTTTCTTTTAAGGAATATATGTAGTACTTTTCGGCAGATTCCAATATCCAACTACATGAAAAGAACTATACCCCTTTTCCTCGCACTTGCTATTACTGTATGCGCCAATGCGCAGCCATCAAAGGACACCGCAGCATTGGTGCAGCAGAAAGAAAACATCATTACCGCTTCCACCATTGTAAAAGTGGAAAACCTCGGTATCAACATCAATTCGGATCTCCCGGAACTCCGGCCCACCATTTCTGCTGACGGCAACCTTCTCTTCTTCATCTGCGAGAACCATCCCGCCAATACCAAATACCGCTCCATTCCCAATTCACAGGACATCTGGTACGCCATCCGCGACAGCAACGGCACCTGGCAGGAAGCGAGGCACCTGAAAGACCCCATCAACACTACATTCTACAATGCGGTATACTGGATATCACCTGACAACAACCGCATACTCATCCGTGGCGCTTTTGTGGATGGCGGTTTCCGGGGAAAAGGCGTCAGCATGAGCTACAGAACGGTTTCCGGGAAATGGAGTCCACCGAATATGCTCGCCATCAAAAACTACCAGAAATACGACCGTGGCAACCAGTCCGGTGCCAGCATGGCCGCCGACGGGCAAACACTGCTGTTCTACATGACCCCGGAAGAAAATGGTTTCAACAACGACCTGTATGTTTGTTTCCTGCAAGCCAATGGCTCCTGGAGCGAACCAAAATCGCTGGGCAAAAAGATCAACCTCCCGGAACATGATGAAATGACCCCTTACCTCGCGCCCGACGGAACGACACTTTACTTCAGCAGCAACCGCCCGGGTGGCCTCGGCGACAATGATATCTGGATGACCAAACGCCTCGATAAAACCTGGCAGAAATGGAGCGATCCCGTTAACCTGGGCAGTCCGATCAATACACCTGACTGGGATGCTTTTTTCACCATGGACGCGGGTGGTGAATACGCCTACCTTACTACCAAGCAAAATACCCATGGCGAGAGTGATATTGTACGGGTGAAATTATTGGAGAAAGAGAAACCTGAACCGGTGGTGCTGGTGAGCGGCAATGTGTACAACCAGAAAACCAAAGCACCACTGAGCGCGTCATTGGTATATGAAACCCTGCCCGACGGAGAACAGGCCGGCAACGGCATTTCAGCACCCAATGACGGTTCTTTCAAAATCGTATTGCCGTACAATAAAAATTACAGCATCCGCGCTACTGCCGATCATTTCTTCGCCGTTTCAGAAAACCTGAACCTCGATTCACTGGTGAAAGCCGGTTACAAAGAAATCCACAAAGATCTATACCTGGTGCCCATCGAAATAGGCCAGGTGGTTCGGCTCAACAATGTATTCTTCGATTTCGACAAATACAACCTCCGACCAGAATCTTTCGTGGAACTGGACCGGGTGGTGAAACTCCTGAAAGAGAACCCCGCCATTGAAATAGAAATGAGTGCGCATACAGATAGCCGTGGTGCCGACGACTACAACTTCACCCTGAGTGACAACAGGGCCCGCTCGGTAATGGAATACATTCTCAGCAAAGGCATTTCTGCCACAAGAATCACGTCAAAAGGATATGGAGAAACACTGCCCGTTGTACCTAATGACACAGATGAGAACAGGCAACTGAACAGGCGGGTGGAATTTAAGATTCTGAAGAACTAAAATGCCCCGCTGAAAACAACGGGGCCGAAGAGAAAACTTGCTTCTTTATCTTACAAAAAAACGAACTGGTTGATGCGCCACAAAACTAACTTCATTCGCACACCGATGCAATACCACTTTGTGGTAAAATAAAAGACCCCGCTCTTTCGAACGGGGCGCTACAACCAACACTTAACTATAGAAAAATTTCAGGGTTTCGGAGTTTGCCGCAGCAGTGGCGACTTGCGCCACTGCTATAGGATCGGCAGGTTTGAACGGTCAGGGGTTTCACAGGATACAGGATGGGTACGGATAAGGGGTTTGGTTTTCACGGTCTGGATTTAAGGACTCGGTTTTTCAGGATTCAGATTTGGTTTTTCAGGATCTGGATTTTCGGTTTTTTAGGTTTGGACTTTTGGACATTTACTGCTATTGGACGATTGCAGAACAAAGATGCGCCGCTTCCGCAACCGGGAAAAGAAATAAAGACCGGTTAACCACCGGTTAACCCACCGTTAAGTGTTTCACTTAGCAATCCATAATCGGATGCAGGAAGCGGCACGTACATCTACGAATAAACCCGCGTACTAGTACGGTATTTCCCAATATCGAACATCATTTTCCCGATATCGGTAATCTGCATCCGAACGATCAACTACATTTGCTGCTTCATTACAGTTACAACTGCCACCCTCAAACGCAGTTGGTTTTGGTTGACGCCCTGGTGTTCCCACCGGGGCTTCTTTTTACCTGATTTTCAGTCCGTCCTTTCCCGCTGGCACAATTTTTACGCACGCATGTAACGGGTAAAAATGTTTACCTTAAAGGGCCTTCTATTCCATACCCTCCTTCATCACTGCTAAAAAAATCAACATGAACTGGCATACTTTACCTGTGGAGGAAATACTGACACAAACGGAAAGCAGCTTACAGGGACTCAGCACTGAACTGGCGGAAAAAAAACTGTTGGAGAACGGAAAGAACGAACTGCAATCGAAAACGAAAACTTCTCCCCTGAAGCTTTTCCTCCACCAATTCGCTGATGTGATGATCGTAGTGTTGCTGGCAGCCGCGGTGATCTCTTTTTTTATTGGAGAAGCGGCGGACACGATTGTGATCGTATTCATTGTGGTCCTGAA
>CAMLPA010000229.1 GCA_946481605.1 uncultured Flavihumibacter sp.
CAAGATTCGCCATCCTGTAAGCTTCTCCGAAATTGTTCATCTGGAAATACACTTTGGCAAGAAAGGCTCTTGCAGCGGCCTTGCCTGGCACGCCCCCTACTACCTCAGGCAATTTAGCCTCAGCATCAGTAAGGTCGGCAACAATTTGCGCATACACCTGAGCTACGGTTGACCTGGGAACAGATGCCAGACTTGTGGCAGTGCGTATCGGAATACCTGGGTGACTGTTATCCGTTGTATTGCCATAAGGCTGAGCAAAAAGTCTTACCAATTCAAAATGCGTTACCGCTCTGATGAACTTCGCCATTCCAATGAACCTGGTAGTATCTGCCGGATCGGCGACATCCATTTTTTCCAACGCCCGGTTCGCCTGAGTAATCACATGATAGTTATCAACGTAAAAATTGTTTTTATAATCCCCGAAAATGGATGTTCTGCGTCCATATATCTCGCCGTAATCTCCAGTAAGAAGTGTGGCATCCAACTGGTCCGCCAACAGTTCATTCAATACCACCATCCGTCCGCCATACAATTGCTCGCTTGCCATGGATTTCAATGCGCTGTTCAGCATCAGTTCAATACCCTCACTCGATACAATCACAGAATCTTCATCCAACTTACCGGACGGTGGCCTTTCCAGGAATTTCTTGCAGGAAGTCATGCCGCCGAGCAACGCCGCGACAAGCATTATATACAAAAATGATATAGGTTTCATTGTCTTGATGTTATCGGTTAGAAAGAAAGGTTAAGGCCAAATGTTACAGACTTTTGCTGCGGCGGCGTGAGGTAGGTAACGTTAGGACTCAGGTTGCGGTCCTGGGCATTTTCAAAATCCCTCGCGATCTCCGGATCCCCACCGGAGTATTTCGTGAAAGTGAGCAGGTTCATGCCTGTCACAAATATTTTTGCGTTGCGCAACCCGATTCGTCTTAATGCCTCCTGCGGGATGGAATATGACAGTGTCAACTCCCTCAAACGCATATATGATGCATCATACAGGAACATGGTGGAGTTGTATTGCCATTCACTTGAAAGGCCGTTATAAGTAGCGGGATTTAAGGTAAGCCTTGGATAACGTGCGATATCGCCTGGTTTCATCCAGCGGTCAGCAATTTCTGCACGCATGTTCCAGTCGGTAACGATACCCAGTTGGCGTTTGCCGCTTCCATCATAGATATTACCTCCGATAGTGAAGCTGAGTAGTGTACTAAGCTCAAAACCTTTGTAACGAACAGAGGAATTGATACCTCCAACGTAATCAGGTATTACCGCACCTACCGGCACCCGGTTGTCTAAAGAGAAAGTTTTTGTTTGCTTTCCATTTATATCCAGCCAGATGGGCAATCCATCATTGGGATCAACGCCTACATAACGCACCACATAGTTCGTGCCTATAGGATAACCAACCGCAATACGGGTATCGTTGGTGCCACCACCAATGGCATCAGCACTAAGATCACCCAGGCTCTTCACTTCGTTATAATTTTTACTGATGTTGCCACCCACACTCCAGTCCCAATCTTTCTGCTGCACCAGTTTTGCATTCAGGGCAAGTTCAACACCCTGGTTAATGATCACCGCATCAACATTGCGGTAGGCATCTTTGAAGCCGGTTGAAGGGCTTACCCCCGCGTTCAATATCACATCTCTGGTTGTTCTGTTGTAATAAGAAAGTTCACCGGTAACCCTGTTGTTAAACAGGGTGAAATCCGCTCCCAGATCATAGTTTACCACTTTCTCCCAGTGAAGATCAGGGTTTGCAATATTCTCCAGGTAGTAAGTCTGCAGGCTATTATACAAACCATCAAGTCTGTACTGTGATCTGTAAAGACCGCTCGGGAAATTGGAGTTCCCAGTAAGGCCCGCACTTGCCCTCAGTTTCAGATAATTGATCCAGGTTGCATTTTCCAGGAATTTTTCTTCAGTGAGCACATATCCGATCGCAACGGTGGGGAAGTACCCATATTTATAATTGGTTCCAAAGCGGGAAGATCCGTCTGCACGCATAGAAGCCTGTGCAAAGAATTTATCTTTGTAGCTATAGTTCACCCTTGCGAAGAAGGAGTTAAAGGTGAAAGCGTTGGTTTCATTCCATACCGCCTGTCCAATCGCACGCATACTATCACGAAACGCCTCGAAGGCCGGCACATCATCATACCATGGAGTATTGGTTGCTTTACCAAAGTCTGTGCTGAAGAACCTGGTTCTTGATTCCTGTGCTTCAGTACCGGCAAGCAGTACAAAACGATGATCATCTTTTATATCCCACTTATATTCAGCAGTGAACGTTCCACTCTGGTTCACGGTTTCAGAAGGACTTCTCCTGGTGAAACCAAGCTTATCAGTATTATTTCGGAATTCAGGTGTTTCAAATTTATCTTCAAGACCGCGCAGGTAATCCAGAGAACCTACTGCTTTTAACGTAAGGTTTTTGATCGGGCTATACTGAAAGAAAACAGAACTCATGATCCGGTCATCCCTGTTGTACCAGGTATTACCTTCTATTACCCGAACAGGATTGGCCCCACCTGTAAAGAAGGAACCATCATCATTATATACGGGAAAATAGGGTAACGCCGTGCTCATCACATCCCCTAAACCTCCGGCCCAAGCCGCGGGCACGCGTTGGTTGTTGCCCCTGTTGTATCCAGCCGTTATGCCTGCTTTGAATTTTGAATTAAGCGTATAATCAACGTTTGTGCGCAGCCCATAGCGCTCAAAAGAGTTTCCTCTCAGGTAACTTTGCTGGTCACTGTAATTGGCGCTCACAAATGCACGAATTTTTTTTGACCCAACGTTCATGCTCAGGTTGTGCTCATGCATTACACCGGTGCGCGTGAGCAGGTCCCACCAATCCGTATTTGTTTGTCTTGCCTTTTCCCAACTGATATTTCCCGGAAGCGGAGACAGTCCTGAATTACCATCGTTCACCCAGGCCTCCTGCCGCAAGGCGAGCCAATCTTCGGTTCCCAGGAAATCCGGCTTATTGGCATAAGTGCTGAAGCCTGCCCTGTTGGAATAATTGAAAGAAGGTTTACCACTTTTACCGCGCTTGGTGGTGATGAGTATTACACCATTGGCACCACGACTTCCGTATATACCAGCCGCGGCGGCATCTTTAAGTATTTCCACGGATTCAATATCCTGTGGGTTGATAGCGGCCAGTGGATTCTGGTTCATCGCTCCGCTGTTACCCCTTAGAAAGTTATCCTGGGTAATGGGAACGCCATCCACCACATACAAAGGATCTCCACCCGCACTAATGGAATTCAACCCACGTACACGCACAACCGATCCAGATCCTGCAAGGCCGCTGCCCTGCACCACCTGTACGCCTGCGGCGCGCCCCTGCAAACCCGCTTCAAAGCTGGGTACCGGCACCGAATTTAATTTTTCGCTGGTCACTTTTGTGATGGCCCCTGTTACCTCCCTCCTGCGCTGGCTACCGTAACCAATCACCACCACCTCATCAAAAGACGCAGTGGACGGATCCAGTTTGATGTCAAGCATTCCGGAGGCAATAGACACTTCTCTTGAAGCATAGCCCACAGAAGTGATGACCAGCACCGATGCATCTGCGGAAACGCTTAAACTGAAAAGTCCATCAGCACCCGAAGATGTTCCGTTGGTTGTTCCTTTTACTAGGATGGAGGCCCCGAATATGGGCTGACCGTTGCGGCCATCTGAAATTTTCCCGTTAATGGTGCGCTGCTGGGCAGCAGCTTCTGTTGAAACCATGCACAGTAACGTGCAGAGTGCAACAAGCATCCTCGTTAGATTCCTGGCAGTCATAATGGCAATTAATAGGTTTTATAATCCGCGATACACTAATGTGTATATTTTACACAATGTTAAAATAAAAATTCTGTTAAACCAAAATAAAATGCGGGGTTTTATTTGGAATTTCCAACGCAATCGTTTACAAGAAAAGACAGGTTAGCGGTGCGCAATGATGCACCAAATCTTATTTATTGATAGAAGGCAATGTAAAAGCACGTATTGTTCAACGATCTTCCTGCAAGGGATTGAAATCGTTCAACCGGCTTATATCAAAAGAACACGCAAATCATTTAAGCTGATATGTTGATCATTACAAATGGCGGTTCATCAATCCAGGAATACAATTTTCTAATACCCGAATCTGACAGGTACAACCATTGTATCAAAAACATACTTACAGTTGATGAATTGTTCCTGAATGATAATAGGAGAAGTGTTTCAGCTCATTCACTTTACGTTGAACCGAGAAGATTTTGTATTAATTGCGAAGTGAAAACTTAAAACGCAGCAGTTATTACATTAAACCATGTAGCCGTTACCCGAGCATAACATCGGAAAAGGAGCATGAAAATTTTCTACCGGTTAAAACCCCTTCTGCCTTCCCCGCACTATCAGAAGTTGATATCCAGTGCTTTTTTGCTGAGCTTGCTGTATTTTCTGTGGTTAAACTTATAGAGTTTCCCAGGGCGGTGTGGTACATTATCTTCCATTTGTTCTGTATCTACCAGGAAGCCCATCTGGAAGAATTTCTTCCTGAAATTCCTGCGGTCCATTTCCACCCCAAGGATAGCTTCGTATAACGATTGCAGGTCGCGGAGGGAAAATTTCTGTGGAAGGAGGTTGAACACCACTGGCTCGCGCAATACTTTTTGCTGAAGACGGGTATAACAGGTTTGCAGGATTTGCATGTGGTCGAAGGCCATGGAGCGGATCTCGTTGAATGGGTGCCAATGCAGTTCGTTGTCTGAAAGCTGCAATTCGTGGTGCTGAATGTTTACAAGAGAATAATATGCCGTTGTAACCACCCTTCCGTTGGGGTGCCGGTTCAGGGAACCAAAAGTATGCACCTGTTCGAGGTAAACATCATCCAGGCCGGTACGTTCTTTCAGGATGCGGTAAGAAGCTTTGTCGAGGTCTTCATCCGGGCGCACAAGATCTCCAAGTAACGACCATTCCCCATTAAATTCATCCAGGTTACATTTGATGAGCAGTACTTTCAGCACCCCTTCATCGAACCCGAAGATGACGCAATCCACGGATATGGCCACCTTAAAATAATCGGCGATGCTGATGGGCGTGGTATTGATGTTCGGTTGCGCTGCTGGTCTTCTCGTCATGGCTGGCTGTTTAATGTTATTCGGGTATCGCAAGTTATTTCAGTTTAACGGATTTCCAAGACCGGTGCGTATAATACCGCAACGCTATCCGTGAAAAAACTTTTCTACCAGGAGGAAAAAACACTGAATTTTTCCGCATACATTTTATTTTTCCAGTAATACCTGATGATATATGTTCCTGCCTGCGGTAAACTTCCCGTGATGGCGGTAACCGGTAGTTGTCCTTTTCCCCCTGCGGTATTTGCCTGGTAAGTTCTACCCAGTTGGCGGCCCGAGATATCGTGGATACTGATCTGTAATTTTCCAGGTTCCGGAAGATTGTACACGATGCCTGAAGCCTGGTTCACGGGATTGGGATAAATACCAAAACTGAGTAAACGACCCTGGTTATCGATGTCCTGAACCGGGGTAACACCTAATCCATAAAGGTTCCTGCTGAGAAATATCCTATACTCGCCGGGTGCAAGACTGATCTGCTGTTGTGTTCCGCTTGCGGTGTAGATTTCAGGCATCATGTACCTGTACCAATTGCCCGCTTTCGGGAAAGTAACACCAATGGTTTGTGCGGTAACGCCAAAATTGCCCACCACCACAACGGAGGCCGTATCATTGAAAGTACGGACGATCATATACTTCAGCCCGTTCGTGCCATTCAGGGAGAAACTGATATCCTTGCTGATCCAGGTATCTTTGAAGAGCGGGTGGTTCCGGAGTTGCAGGAGG
>CAMLPA010000230.1 GCA_946481605.1 uncultured Flavihumibacter sp.
GTGGATGGATTCGCTTTCAAAGAAGCGTACATTCCGCTGAACGAAAGGCCGGAGATCGACCAATGGATCATTTCTTCGCTCAATACCCTGAAAGGAAAAGTTGCCGCAGCGTTCAACGACTATGAACCAACCACCGCCGGCAGGCTTATTGAGGAGTTTGTTGACGAACACCTCAGCAACTGGTATGTGCGCCTTTGTCGCCGCCGGTTCTGGAAAGGTGATTATGAACACGATAAAATCGCCGCGTACCAAACCCTGTACGAATGCCTGGAAACTATTTCCCTGCTGATAGCGCCGGTTGCTCCATTCTTCTCTGAATGGTTGTTCAACAACCTGAACGCGGTTTCCGGCAGGATAAATGCTGAATCGGTGCACCATGCACTTTACCCCAAACCGCTGGAAAGCGCCATTCAGCCCGGTCTTGAAGAGCGCATGGAACTTGCCCAGAACATCTGTTCGCTGGTGCTTTCCCTCCGTAAAAAAGTGAACATCAAGGTAAGGCAGCCGTTGCAGAAAATCCTGATCCCGGTGTTGAATCCTGCCATGAAAGAGCAGATCGAAAAGATCGCAGACCTCATCAGATCGGAGGTGAACGTGAAGGAGATACAATACCTCACGGAAACCGATGGATTCATCAAAAAGAAGATCAAACCTAATTTCGTTGCCCTCGGTAAGAAGCTGGGTGCCAGGATGAAAGCCGCATCAGCAGCCATTGGCGCGATGACCCAGGACGACATCTCCAAAATCGAAAAAGAGGGACAATATACTTTGTTAATTGATAGCGAACCCTTAATATTACAGATTAATGAAGTGGAAATCACCAGCGAGGATATTCCCGGCTGGATGGTGGCCACCAAAGACGCTCTGACAGTAGCCCTGGATGTTACCGTTACTCCTGATTTAGTTGATGAAGGCAATGCCCGCGAACTGGTGAACAGGATCCAGAAGATCAGAAAAGACAACGGGTATGAACTAACGGACCGCATCCTTGTTTCAGTGTCCGGCCATGATAGTCTGAATGAGGCCATCCGCTCCTTCGGCACTTACATCGCCGCCGAAATTCTCGCCGATGGGCTTGAAATTCAACCGGATCTGACCGATGGCATTGAAATTGAAGTTAACGATGTACCATTAAAAGTGTTAGTTACTAAAAAAGGATAACAGTATGGCAACCAAGAAACCTGTAGCCAAGGCCACCAAATCCGCGTCCGCCGCCAAGAAGCCGGCGAAAAAAGCAGCCCCCGCAAAACCGGCCGCTAAAGCAACGGGTAAATCCGCGCCGGCAAAAGCCGCCCCTAAAAAGGCCGCCACCAAGCCCGCTCCCAAACCCGCAGCGAAAGCAACAAAAGCGACTCCAGCGAAAGCTGCTGCCAAATCACCCGCGAAAACAACGGCTAAAAAAGCTACAAAACCTGTGGTTGCCCCAAAAAAGGCTGCTCCCGCAAAGGCAGCGCCCGCTAAAAAAGCAGCGGCCCCAAAAGTTACGCCCAAGGCCCCGGCCAAAGCAGTAGCCCCGGCGCCCGCACCAAGGAAACAGGATATCAAACCCATTAAAACAGAGTCTGTGGCCAAGAAAAAAGCAGAAGAGAAAGCAACACCGGAAAATACAGCACCCAAGGCTGCGCCTAAAAAAGCTGAACCGGCAAAGCCAACCAAGGTGGTGATCCCAAAAACAACTACCAACGTAGCCGTTAAATATGAACCGGAATTCACAAGATCAGTACTGGATCAGCCGCAAAATGAACCCGTTGGTCCAACCATGCGCTACAGCGATTCCGAACTGAACGAATTCCGTGAACTGATCGGTAAAAAACTGGATGCGGCCCGCAAAGAACTGACCTACCTCCAGGGACTCATCACCCGCAAAGATGAAATGGGCGGCGACAACGACGATGCCCGTTACATGACTATGGAAGACGGCAGTATGAGCATGGAACGTGAACAACTGAGCCAGATGGCCAGCCGCCAGATCCAGTTCATCGACCACCTCGAAAAAGCGCTGATGCGTATCGAAAACAAAACGTATGGCGTATGCCGTGTTAGCGGCAAACTGATCGACAAAGCCCGCCTGAGAGCCGTTCCGCACGCAACCCTGAGCATGGAAGCGAAACTGGGACTGGTTAAGAACGGATAAGGAATAATTTTGAATGTTGGATTTTGAATGTTGAATTATGGGTTGCTGTAATTCAAAAATTCAAAATCCAACTTTTTTTATACGGGATTGATGACTGCCCATTGAATACTGGCGAACACTATTGCGCAATACCAATGAGCGGGCCATAAACAGGCCTTCTTTGCTTAAGTTGGCAGGTAAAATCAAGCTAAAACTCTCCCCCCAATTCAAAATTCATTATTCAAAATCCAACATCCCTACTTCACTTCCTGTAAATCCACCAACCTTTTATAATACCCGTTCTTTTCAATCAGCGTTTCATGGTTGCCGCGCTCTACGATTTCGCCTTTGTGCATCACGATGATCTCATCGGCATGGCGGATGGTGGAAAGCCTGTGCGCAATCACAAGACTGGTGCGGTTCTTCATCAGTTCGTTGATGGCTTGTTGCACCAGGCGTTCACTTTCGGTATCGAGGGCGGAAGTGGCTTCATCTAAAATAAGGATGGGCGCATCTTTAAAAATAGCGCGGGCGATGGTAAGCCTTTGGCGCTGGCCGCCACTGAGTTTCATGCCGCGGTCGCCGATAATGGTATCGTAGCCGTTTTCCAGGCCCATGATGAATTCATGTGCATTGGCTGCTTTTGCTGCCTGAATGATCTTTTCCTGGTCGTGCGTTTCTATGCCGAATGCGATGTTGTTGCTTACGGTGTCGTTGAACAGAATGGCTTCCTGACTCACAATACTGATCTGGTTGCGCAGGCTTTTCAGTTGCAGCTTTCGGATATCCGTTTCATCAAGCTCAATGCTTCCGGCGGTAACATCGTAAAATCTGGGCACCAGGTCGGCTAACGTTGACTTTCCCGCACCACTTTCTCCCACCAGCGCAATCATTTTACCTTTTGGGACAATAAGTTCAATATTATTCAGCACATCCTGCTGCCCATAACTAAAATATACGTTCCTGAAAACGATCTTGTCACGAAACGGTGTAGCCGGAATCGCATCTGCGGCTTCTTTCACAGGATTGTCCTGGTCCAGAATCCGGAGTACTCTTTCTCCTGCAGCCAGTCCGCGTTGCAGGTAGGTGATAGCGCCGGCCGTATTTTTCGCGGGAGCGATGATGGTGAAGTACAATGCGATATAAGTAATAAATTCTGACGCGGTAAGGTCGCTTTGAGCCGTGAAAATCAGGTTGCCACCATACAATAAAATTACGGCGATTACTGTAATACCAAGAAACTCCGATAATGGAGAGGCGAGTTCTCTTTGGTTCACAATAGATTTCATGGTCCGGCTGAATTTTCCGTTCTCCACATCAAATTTTTTCATGATGAACTTCTCCGCGTTAAAAGCTTTGATAATCCTAATGCCGGAGATGGTCTCTTCAGTATTGTTCAGGATACTGCCCAGCAAACTCTGGCTGTAACCCGCTTTTTTCTTTAATCTCCGGGAGATGGTGGAGATGAGAAAACCCGTAACCGGAAAGAATACCAACGTGAACAGTGTTAGTTCCGGGGAGATGTAAAACAGCATGAAGAAGGTGGATATGATGATCAGCGGTTCCCGGAATATGGTTTGAATAGAACTTACCACTGTGTTTTCGATCTCTACCACATCTCCACTCACAATAGAAAGCAGGTCACCTTTGCGTTCGTTGTGGTAAAATGAAAGAGATTGAGTGGTATAACTTTCATGCAGGCTTCCGCGCAGTTTCCTGACAAGGTTGACCCGCATTCTGGTAAGTACCGATTGACTGAGGTAGCCGAAAATACTTTTTAACAGCGCAAAAGCTACCAGCATTATACATACATAAGTAAGCACGCCGAATTTGCCCTTCGTAAGAATGGCCTGGTGCATATAATAGTAGAAAACATCTTTGAAATAGTCCGCTGAGAAGTGGAAGGCCGGAAGTTGCTCCACAATTTTGTATTGCCCGGTGCTGAAAATCACGTCCAGCAAAGGCATCACCATCCCGATGTTCAGGAGACTGAAAAGGATAAACAGTGTGATATAAATGATGTATTCCGGGATATAATGGTGGTAAGGGCGGGAGAATCGTAACAACCGGAGGAATGTCTTCATGCCAGTGACTTCAGATTTGATTAATTTTGCAAAGTAACACAAAAGAAACGCAGGAACGGCGAAATGATCCTTTGCCCTTACTCCGGCCAATTAAACAGGTATAGATGATCAGTATTATTACAGCGATTCATAATGGTTTGCCTTTCAACAGAATATTCGTGGAATCGTTGAAAAAGTATACGGTTCATAAATATGAGTTAATTATCATAGACAATGTATCGGACGATGGTTCTACGGAGTACTTCAGGGAGCAAGGGGCTACCGTGATCCGGAACACAGACAATTATTCTTATCCTGTATGCCAAAACCAGGGGATAAAGGTTGCCCGGGGCGAATACCTGTTCTTTTTGAACAATGACCTGGTACTTTCTCCACGTTGGGATGAAATACTTATAAAAGCGGCGCAAATAAATGGGGCAGATGTGATCTCCGCTTCCGGCATAGAGAACCAGGGGGCGGCTATGCTTACAAAAAATATCCAGCGCAAATGGAAACGGGTAAAGAATCCGCTGAAATTATTGGGGTTTGGAGAGCGGAATATGAGGAGAATGCACAGGTTAATGTATGGGAACTGGGAGAAATTTTGCGCTGAAAAATTTGATAAATACGGCTATCAGGTGGTAGAAGGAATTGTCGGAAACAATGTGATGATGACGAGACGTGCATTGGAACTTGTGGGAGAATGGGATGAGAGATTACAGGCAGCAGATTTCGACCTTTTTATGAGAACTAAAAAACGTGCTAATGAAAAGGGGGATATTAAACCCTGCCAGATCGCACTGGGCGCATTTATTCATCATTATATCCGTATGACTTCTAAGTATGCGGTAAAATATAAACCCTTCGCCGACCGCGAAAACCTTATACCTTTATCCGGTAAATGGACGCAGGAGGAAAGAATTGCACTTCACCCGGACGCGGTAACTTCAAAATTGTAAAGTAATGCAGCAGGAATCGAAACGACAAAAACAGGTAGCAGGCCTCCTGATGGAGGAACTGAATGATATTTTCAGAAGACTGGGATTGAACATGTATGAAGGCGGGATGGTGTCCATCTCCTCCGTAAAAGTAACGCCCGACCTGTTCCAGGTGCGTGTGTACCTCAGTCTGTTCAAGGTAAACGACCCTGCAGCTTATATGAAAAAGCTGGAGGAACGCGCCTGGGAGATTAAAAAAGAACTTTCACAACGCGTGCGTCACCAGCTCCGGAGCATGCCGGAACTCACTTATTACTTGGATGATACCTTGGAGCACGTGGATAAGATCGATGCCATTTTCCGCAAGATCGATGAAGAAAGGAAGCAATTCGGCACTTCAGAAAATACCAATCCCGACGCTTAATGTATTTCACCTTTGCATGGCGTTATTTCCGGGCCCGGAAAAGCACACAGGCCATCAACGTGATTGCGTGGGTCTGTGTTACTGCCATTGCAGTAGGGGCCGCCGCGCTCATCATGATATTGAGCGCTTTTAACGGGTTCGAAGACCTCGTGAAATCGCTCTATGCGTCTTTTTACACCAATATTAAAGTAAGTGCCGTCTCCGGAAAGGTGGTGGAGTTTACACCGGCACAACTCTCGGCCATTCAAAAAGTGCCGGGCGTGGCCCATTACACGCGTATTGCGGAAGAAAAGGCGCT
>CAMLPA010000231.1 GCA_946481605.1 uncultured Flavihumibacter sp.
GATTTGGCCATGCCATAATAGGCATCGAGCCGGTAATATATTTGAATGAGTTCCAGCGTATGTTCCCGGAAGTCATGGAGGAAAAAATGCGCCAGGCGCAGCATCTCCGCAGTACTCAGTTTCGCGCCTTTCGGCGTTTTCAGTATGCGCGGCACACCTGAACGCCGCAGCAATTCCGATGCGCGTTCCACATGCGACTTAATAAGTTTGGGCAGTTCATCCGCCACACCAAGTAAGGGGAGCAGTTGCGCCACTCCTTTGAGAAAATCGATGCAATGCGGAAGAGAAAACTTGATGAGCGCATAATCGGGGCCGTGAAAAAACCGGTAGCTGAAGGCCTGAATGGCGTTTGGTCGTTCCGGGTATTCATCAATATTGTTATCGTATAGCCTTTCGATTACGAGCAAAGTGCCGTTGGTGATTTCCTTGGGCCACAAAGTATCCTGGTCCATAATCCTGCGCAGCAGTTGCTGGGTGGCAACGATCTGTTCAATATCCGTATGCGGTGCGCGGAAAATGCGGCGCATCCATTCCCTGCCGCCTGTGGTCCGTGTACGGTCAAGGCGATGGAATACCGATGATTCCTCGTCGGAACTGAAAATAGAAAGGTCGTTGAAGGTTACTTTGTCGATTTGCATGGGCGGTATTTATCGGTCAAACTGCAGCCGTTCTCCCTTCATTGATTCATCCCATACTACTTTTCCATAATTACCACCGTCCGGAGCGTGGTACACCAGGTTCCCATTTACAAAAGTATGGGTGATGGAAGCGGGTAGGGTAGTGCCTTCCATCGGACTCCAGCCGCATTGGTAAAGGATATTACTAGTATCAATAGTATAAGGTGCGTTCATATCTACAATTACCAGATCGGCCATATAGCCTTCCCGGATATAACCCCGGTTGGCGATCTGGAAGCAGTCGGCAACTGCGTGGCTCATTTTTTCCACTACTTTCTCCAGGGATATCCTGCCTTCCTTCACATAATGAAGCATCAGCGGCAGGGAATGTTGTACCAGCGGCAATCCGGAATGCGCATGTTGGTAACCGGGATTTTCGGTGGCAGGCACCAGCATACCCGCTTCGTTGCGTACATAACCTTTTTCGGCAAGTGTATGCGGGGCGTGGTCAGTGGCAATTACATCCAAACGATCATCCAGCAATGCTTCCCACAGAGCGGCCTTGTTTTCCGGCGCTTTGATGGCGGGGTTACATTTGATCTGGTAGCCCAGTTGAGCATAGTCGTCGGCGGTAAAATGCAGGTGGTGTACGCATACCTCGGCGGTGATCCTCTTTTCTTTGAGGGGCAGCATATTCGAGAAAAGTGCCAGTTCCTTCGCAGTACTGATGTGCAGTATGTGTAGACGGCTGTTGTATTTCTTCGCAAATTGAATAGCAGTAAGGGACGATTCAAAACAGGCTTCCGAATCGCGGATGATGGGATGGTCGGAAGCGTCCAGTGCCGGCTTTTCCGCTATTCTTTTTTCATAATTCGCTTTGATGATCTTTTCATCCTCGCAATGGGTGGCAATCAGCACTTCGGATTCGCTGAAAACTTTGTTGAGGGTAACATAGTTGTCTACCAGCATGTTTCCGGTACTGGAACCCATGAAAATTTTCACGCCGCAGATGTCTTTTTTCAGATCGTTCACTTTCAGCACTTCGTCCGCGTTGTTGTTGGCGGTGCCCATGAAGAAGGAATAATTGGCGAGGGAAGTCTGCGCGGCGATGCGGTATTTATCTTCCAGCAATTCAATGGTGAGCGCGTTGGGAACTGTATTCGGCATTTCCATAAAAGAAGTAACACCTCCGGCCACGGCCGCTTTAGCTTCAGAACCAATGGTGGCCTTATGGGTGAGTCCGGGTTCCCGGAAATGCACCTGGTCGTCGATGGCACCGGGCAGCAGGAACTTTCCTTCCCCATCAATCTCCACGGCAATGTCGGAACTTATTTGTGGCGCGATTTTTTCAATTCTTCCGCCGGCTATCAATACATCGTTCACCTGAACCAGGCCTTCATTCACGACCTGGATATTCTTAATGAGATAATTTTGCATACTTTTCAGTCTCTAAATCATGAATCAATATCTGATGCAAGTTATTAAAAGCGCGGTAAGCATCCTCTTTTTATGTTTACCGGTTACATTGCTCGCCCAAACCAACTGGTTCCCGCAGGGGTCAAAAGAATACCGTCTGCTAGACCGGCTGGACATCAAAATGCAGTCCCATCCTGAATTGCGTTTCAATACAGCAAAGCCTTTTCCAGGTAAAAAATGGGTGGCGGCACTGGCCGATGCCGACAGCGCCGGGGTTTTAACGAAGGTGGACCGGGCCAATATGTTTTCCGCGCTGGCGCAGAACAGTGAGTATGTGGAGAACGAACCGGCTTCTTTTCTTTCAAAAAAGCCATGGTTCAAAACTTTTTATAAGCAGAAGGCGAATTTTTTTGAAGTGAAGAACGAAGATTTCTTCCTGGCGGTGAACCCCATTCTCCAACTCAGGTGGATGAAAGAAACGGATAATGATGAATCTCTTTTTCAAAATACACGCGGTATCACCATACGCGGACTGATCGGCAAAAAAATTGCCTTCTCCACTTATATGACCGAAAACCAGGAGCGCGGTCCCTCCTGGTTCATGGACCGCATCGCCCGCTACCGTGCAGTTCCAGGTGCCGGGTTCTATAAATCTTTCAGAAATACCGCGGTGGATTATTTTGACGCGCGTGGTTCCATCAGCTTCAATGCGGCTAAGTTCATTGACCTGCAGTTCGGGTACGACAAACAATTTATCGGAAACGGTTACCGCAGCCTTTTCCTGAGCGATTTCGCCAACAACCAGCTTTTCTTCAAAATAAATACCCGCATCTGGAAGTTCAATTACCAGAACCTGTTCATGGAACTCACACCGCAGTATCTATCCAATCCGCGGGATGAGTTGCTTTCCAAGAAGTACGCGGCCATGCACCACCTTAGTTTGCAGGCCACGCGCTGGCTCAACATCGGGTTATTCGAATCCGTTGTTTTCGGCAGGAAAGACCATTTCGACTTCACCTATCTCAATCCCATCATTTTTCTCCGCTCCGTAGAGCAGCAGAACGGGAGCGCTGACAACGGCATCGCTGGCTTCGATTTCAAGGCCAATATCGCCAAACGCATTCAGTTGTATGGTCAACTAGCGTTGGATGAACTTAAAATCTCCGAGTTTACCAGCGGCAATGGCTGGTGGGGCAACAAATGGGGCGTTCAGTTGGGAGGAAAATACGTGGATGCCTTCGGTGTAAACAACCTCGATTTGCAGGTGGAAACCAACATCGTGCGTCCGTTCACTTATTCTTTCCGCGATTCTGTGGCCAGTCACAACCATTACAACCAACCGCTCGCCCACCCGCTGGGCGCGAATTTCAAAGAAGTGGTGGGCGTCGCCTCCTGGCAGCCCGCACCCAAATGGCGCATCGACGGGAAAGTGATTTACGCGCAGCAAGGTATTGATACCGCCGGACTGAATTTCGGGAGCAATATCTTCAATCTGTATACCACCCGCTCTGCCGATTACGGTTTCCAGATCGGAGACGCTGTACAGGGCAAAACGGTGAACACTTCGCTGTGGCTTAGTTATGAAGCACGAGAAAATGTATTCCTGGAAGCGGGGCTGGTGCACCGGAAACTGAATACGGTTGCGGTGAACGAAATGTACACAGGGCTGAAAGCGAGTTCAACGATGGTGAGTGTGGGGTTGCGGATGAATATGTTCAGGAGAGAATATGATTATTGATTTTCACGCGAAGTTTTATTGTTTCACGCAAAGACGCAAGGAAGCAGAGACGCAAGGCGTTGTTTGTGTTTTAGCGCTTATATTATGCAATCTTTTATTTCTCGCAACGGCGCAAAGGCGCAACGTGAGTCCTTGATTGATTTTCAGGTTAATTATTTGGTGAGAACAGACTGTATGTTTTATATAACAGCTAAAGAGAAAGGTAATTTGAAACATAAAACCTTAAATAAAGGAGCATAGCCAGCCTCTAAAAATTAACCCTTCCCAATTCAGCAGCCCGTTGCGTCGTAGCGAGAAATGAGAAAACTCCATCCAAAAGCAATCCTGCCAACCAATTAACGCCTTGCGTCTCTGCTTCCTTGCGTTGCGAAGTGCGCAGCACAAAGCAATTGCGTGAAAAGAAGCATGAAAACCCTAATCCACTGAACTCATCACATCATCAATAAAATCCAATATTTCTTTCTTTCCCATCTTCTTTACCGTAGATGTCACGAAATGCGGCGGCAGTTCTTCCCATGTTTCCAGCATCGCCTGCAGGAAGCGTTTTACGTTTTGCGCGGTTTCCCGTTGCGTGGTTTTATCGGCTTTGGTGAATACCAGTGCGAATGGAATCCCCCATTCACCGAGCTGGTTCACGAATTCCAGGTCTATTTTCTGCGGGGAATGGCGGCTGTCGATGAGCACGAATACGTTGCGGAGGTTCTCCCTTTGGCGGAGGTATTCCTCGATCATTTTGGTCCAGCTTTTCCGCTGGTTCTGAGAAACCTTCGCGTAGCCATAGCCGGGAAGGTCTACGAGGTACCAGGCGCCGTTGATGTCGAAATGGTTGATCATCTGGGTTTTCCCGGGACTGGCGCTGGTTTTGGCGAGTTTTTCCTGGTTGCAGAGGAGGTTGATGAGCGACGACTTCCCCACATTGCTTCTACCGATAAAAGCAAATTCAGGGCGGTCGGGTTTAGGGCAGAGCTGGATGCCAGGACTGCTGATGAGGTATTGCGCGCTTTTGATGACCATGGCGCAAAGGTAGGCAGTTTCTAATTCACCGCCTTATCCGCGCAACAACTGCTGGCAAAAGCATCCGGTTTGGCCTTGAAGGCGAACCCCATTCCGAGGATATAGCCCATGGCTTCGCGCAGCGCTTCATTGCTTTTGAAATGCGGATTGGTGTTAATGTCGGCATGTACTTCCATGTCCACATCATACTTTGTGAAGAGGTCGCACAGTTCATACGCGATCTCAATGGATTTGGCCACTTCCACCAGCATCCTTTCCTTAATGGAGTAGGGGTGCCGCGTTTTTTCGTTGTGGATGAACATGAATCCGCCATGACCTTCCCGCAGGAAAACGATCACGGTGGCGAACTCCGTTTCCTGGCCTTTCACCTGTGAATCGGTGCCGATGCATACCTTGAGAGAGAACCCTTTGTCAACTTCCCGCCTGATCGCTGTTTCCACGGCGCTCTTGATGGGTAGATCAATAGGGTCGCCATTAAATTTTCTCCAGAGCATAGGAAAATGTTTTCCTAATATAAAGAAAATTGATGTTGTAACCGGGGCTTTGTTGAATTATTGTTTCATTAACTTCTCGGTTTGGCTGCTCATTCCATCCTGTATTTTCAGGAGGAAAACGCCAGCGGATGATAACGAGAACCGGTTTGAACCCTTGTTCAATCTTCCTTTGCTGATCATTCTGCCAGAAGGATCCATCAGCAGGTATTCGGCGGCACGGCTAACGTTGATCTGGTAATTACCGTTTCCGAGCGCATGTACCTCCGCGGTTTTCACGGGATCGCCTTTTATAACTACGGTATTGGAATAGTGGTGTTGGGCCGCATGAACACCTTTCACCCGTAGACGGTAATGATGCGGGCCAGTTGTTTCCGGCGTATAAGTATAACTGTTGGAATGATCCGATTGAAATACGGTCTCAAACCGTGTTCCGTCTTTGGATACCTGCAATTCGGCGTTGTAACCTGGTTCGTCACCGGTGATTTTCCATTGAAGGATGTGTTTGCTCCCCGATTGGGATCCCGTGAGCCTGATGT
>CAMLPA010000232.1 GCA_946481605.1 uncultured Flavihumibacter sp.
GGCATTTCTTTTTCAATCAATGTGAGTGGTATTTCAACCGGTTCTTCCATTTTGGGCGGAATCACTACGATGCCGCCTTTTCCTTTCAGTTGGTTGCCAGACGGCGCAACGGGTAGAACGGAAACCACTTCTTTTTCAGTTTCAACTTCGGTTTCATCCTGTTCCTGCGCAACGGGTGATGCAACAGCAGCAGGCACCAGTTTCTTTTCGGGCCAGGCGAAACGGGGATTGAAGCGCCAAACCACATAACAGAATGCCGCCAGCAGAATCACTGCCGCAGTACCGGTTTTCCCGATGAGTGCGTTCAGCCAGTTGCACACCATATCACCCACAGCGCCACCCCAGGGAAACGTGAAGGATTGACCGATGAATGCCGCCAGCACACTCAATACCAGTAGGCCGGTGATCACATACCTGATGTTCCGCTTCAGCGAAAATACCTGGCGTTCAAACAGCAGGTTTACCCCCAGCATAAAAAAGAAGGTACAGAAAAGGTAAGAGGCGATGCCAAAACCTTTGTAAAAGAAAATATGGGAAATGTAAGCGCCCAGTGCGCCCAACAGGTTCGCGATCTTCAGGTCGTTGGGCATCAGGATGCCGGCGCCTTCACGGAAAACCTGGTCCTGGTCCACTTCCCAGGTAAACAGGTAAGATGAAAAGGCGAAGAACAGGAAAAATGCGACAAGCAAACAGAACGCGCCCAATATTTTCCGGGTGCGCTCGTCTTTCGCAACTTCTTTCATTTTTACCTCGGGTTCCTTCTCGGGGGTAAGCTGATCGGGATCGGGCGCCTTGTATTTCGATTTCCTCACTTTACTGGCCATAGCAACAAAGATAAAAGAAGGTTTGAACAGCCGTACATACCGGTCGCCAAAACTTTCTTTTCACATATTATAAGTTAATAGTATTTTTCCGCATCATTTGAGCCACCTTATTCCCGCGCTTACCCATGGAGTATTTGATTCGCATTTTTTCTTATTGTTCTTTAAGGGTTCCACTGACCGGTTTCTTGTTCCCGGCAGCATTCATTCTTTTTATGCAACAAGGCCGGGCTCAAGCTATCGAAAAAACAGATACCATTTCTGTTCAGAACATCCGGACCGCTTCTTACATAGAAGACTATACTACATTTTATACGCATCCCCGGCAGGAAGAACCGATCCCTTCTATTCAGAATATCCCATTCGTGCCCAGGAAAAACTTTTTGAAGAATACTGTTCTTCCACCCAAATATGTTGACCGCGACGTGTACCTGAAATTCACGCTCCGCAACCATGCCGATACCAGCGAACGGGTGTATTTCTTTCCAAGTCTCTATTACAAAAAGATCGAAGTGTTGCAGGCCGGTTCCAACGGGAACCTGATTCCTATACCGGATACCGCTTCCCGCCGTGCACCTGATTCTCACCGCGAAGGATTCAGGCGCATTACCATTCCCGCCGATACCGCCATCACTTATGTGGTCAGGTTACAGGCCGTGCGTACTTCCATCAATACCCTCGATCCCAAACTCGTGGCCAGCCACTACGTACCCGTACTCATCACGCTTTCCAGGCAACAGGGGGGCGACCTCAACATGTTCGGTTACCTGTTTTCCGGGCTGCTGCTTTTAATGGTGCTGTACTCCCTTACAAATTACGTGCAAACTTTTAATCCTGAGTTCCTTTCGTACGCGATCTACACGTTTTGTATGGGATTGCTCATGTTCCTCAAAACCTATTTCTATAATTTCTCTCATCCGTTCAATTATTTCTTTGAAGGCTACCTCGATTTTATCATTCAGGGCTGTGGTATCTTGTTTTACCTGATGTTTCTGAACCAGTTTCTGCAATCGAAGGAGAAGTATCCTTTGATGTACCGTGTGCTTACTACCGCGCAGGCCGTGATCCTGGTGTCGCTGTTCCTTTTCTCTTATGCCCATTTCAGGATGGATAATTATGAAATGGAATTCAATATCGAGAACGGGATCAAATATATCCTGCTTGGCGTGGGTGTTTTCTTTATTCTTTACGGCTTGCGGGTGAAAGATAAACTGATGCGTTACCTGGTTTGGGGGAACATCGCGCTGATTGTATTCGCCGCTTTCTCCTTACTGATGATCATTTTCAGAATCAATTTCAAGGGCGTGCCGAAGGTATTCAACCAATCGCTGTTTTATTATGAACTCGGACTGGTGATAGAACTGATCTGCTTCCTGGCGGGATTGAGTTATAAGAACAGGAAAGAACTCATCCAGCGTACCCGGGAACGGGAAAAACTGCGGCTGGAAAATGAACGGAAGGAACTTGAAAAACAGATGGCGGTTTACGTGGCGCAACAGGAAGAAAGGAACCGGATTTCCACCGATATGCACGATGAACTGGGTAGTGGTATGACGGCCATCCGTTTGCTGAGCGAACTGGCCAAAAACAAGTTGCGGGAGAACCCATTGCCCGAGGTGGAAAAGATTTCAGCTTCAGCCAATGACCTGTTGAACAAGATGAATGCCATCATCTGGAGTATGAACAGTTCGAACGATACGCTCGAAAACCTGGTGGCGTACATCAGAAGTTATTCGCTGGAATATTTTGAAGGCTCCGAAATAGATTGCCATATCTCCACGCCCGTTAGTTTGCCGCAACAGGAAATCAGCGGAGAGAAAAGAAGGAATATTTTCCTTTGCGTGAAAGAATCGCTGCACAATATCATCAAACATGCGCAGTGCTCGAAGGTGGATATGCAGATCAGCATCAATTCAAACATTCTCATCGTCCAGATTTACGACAATGGCGTTGGGATAGATATGGATAAACTCCGCCAGTTTGGTAACGGACTGGTGAACATGAAACGCCGCATGAACAGCATCTCCGGACAATATGATATTCAACGGAGAGACGGAACTGTAACGCGGTTGACGCTGCCTTTATAATTTAGAATTACTTCCTCAGTCCCATCGCCAGCAACACCCATCCTGCGATGAAAAATAGTCCACCGATAGGGGTGATGATGCCGATGCGTTTCAATCCTACCGATTGGGTATCGTGCAGGAACGTGAGCACATACAATGATCCTGAGAAAAGAAGAATGCCTGCGATGAACGCATAGCCTGCCCACACAATGTTATTGGTCGGGAATTCTTTATAGAGAATGGCGGCCAGGAAGATGGCGAACGTGTGGTAGAACTGGTACTGAACGCCGGTTTGAAACGTGCTTACTGTTTCAGCCGGAACAATTTTTTTCAATCCATGTGCGCCGAAGGCGCCTAGGGCTACGGAAAGGGCTCCCAGCAAAGATGCCAGGGTGAGAAAGGTTTTATGCATGGTCTGCGGTTTCCAGGAATAATTCTAAACTGATGGCTTCTTCGTTGATCACGAGATCGGCCTTTTCATAATACATTTTTCGTTCACCGAGTTTGCGCTGGATATAGTGCCTGAGGTCATCGTCACTGATCTCCTGGAGCAGCGGGCGTTTGTTTTTCTCACGCAGCAGCCGTTGCCAGAGGATATCGATGGGCGGGTTGATCCAGACCACCTTTCCATGTTTTTTCATGTACTCGATGTTGTTGAAAAAGCAGGGCGTTCCGCCGCCGCAGGAAACAACAAAACCTTCTGTTGAGTCGGCACGTTCAGTAATATCGTACAGGGTGTTCTTTTCCACGATCCTGAAATATTCTTCTCCTTCTTCTGCAAAAATGCTTTCGATGGAGCGACCTTCTTTTTCAACGATTACTTCGTCGAGGTCATAAAAAGGAACATTCAGGTATTCCGCCAGCTTCGCCCCCCAATATGATTTGCCTGATCCCATAAAGCCTACCAGGAAAGTTTTCATCCGTGGTTCCATAACATCATCTTTTAAAGTTAGACCATTAATTTCCTTGGAGAGTTGCAGGATAAAGGTAGATAATTTTGGTTTTAACGTACCGGTTTTACAAAGGAGGTTGATAAGTGGTGGAATTATGTGCATGAACCGTATGAATCTTCACTTGAAAGCATTGATGCCTGTGATGTCCATACCCGTTATGAGCAGGTGGATATCGTGGGTGCCTTCATAAGTGATCACACTTTCCAGGTTCATGATATGGCGCATTACAGCATATTCCCCTGTAATGCCCATGCCGCCTAAGATTTGTCGTGCCTCACGGGCGATGTTAGCAGCAATTTCACAGGCGTTCCTTTTGGCCATGGACACCTGTTGCGGTGTAGCGGAACCTTTGTCCATAAGGACACCGAGCCGCCAGTTCATCAACTGCGCCTTTGTGATCTCCGTAAGCATTTCAGCCAGCTTCTTTTGTTGAAGCTGAAAGCTGGCAATGGGCTTTCCGAATTGAACACGTTCAAGGCTGTATTGTAATGCCGTGTGATAACAATCCATTGCGGCGCCCACGGCTCCCCAGGCGATACCATAACGTGCTTTCGTAAGACAGCCCAATGGTCCTTTCAACCCTTTAACCCCTGGCAACAGATTCTCTTTGGGCACGTGTACATTGTCAAATACCAGTTCACCGGTTGCGCTGGCGCGAAGGCTCCATTTACCGGTGGTATGTGGGGTGGTGAAGCCGGGCATGCCACGTTCCAGGATCAATCCACGGATTTCACCGGTATCATCTTTCGCCCAAACAACAGCCACTTGTGCAAAAGGCGCGTTGCTGATCCACATTTTGGAACCGTTCAGGATATAATGATCTCCTTGATCTGAAAAATGCGAAAGCATACCACCCGGATCACTGCCATGGTCGGGTTCTGTTAAGCCAAAACAGCCCAGCCATTCGCCGGAAGCAAGTTTCGGGAGGTATTTTTTCTTTTGTTCTTCCGAACCATACGCGAAAATGGGGTACATCACCAGCGAGCCCTGAACCGAAGCGGTGGAACGAACGCCGCTGTCGCCTCTTTCCAGTTCCTGCATCATCAGTCCGTAGCTGATATGGTCCAGTCCGCCACCGCCATACACTTCCGGTATCGTGGGGCCGAAGCAGCCCAACGCGCCCAGTTGCGGTACAATAAATTGAGGGAATTCTGCCCTTTGCGCGTATGCTTCAATAATGGGCGATATCTCTTTCTTTACATAATTACGAACCGTTTCACGGATCAGTTTTTGTTCTTCCGTAAAAAGTTCATCCAACGCGAAATAATCGGGGGAGCGGAATTGATCGATAGGCATAGCAGGCAAATTTTCATCCGTTCTCAATGTAAGCAAATTAGCGATGGCGGGCAATATTTGTTTGAATGAAAGCCGGAAATAAGGGTTCGTACATTTCTTGCCTAGCAATTAAGTGATATAAGTAAATTGCCTGCATGAAAACACCATTTGCCCCTACGCGGGAATGTGCCGCTCAACTGGATGTGGCAGATCAGCTCGCTGCATTCAAAAAGGAATTTCTTTTCCCGCAGCACAATGGCGCCGATGCCATTTATTTTTGCGGAAATTCACTTGGATTACAGTCCAGGAACGTGTCTGCAGCGATTCAGCAGGAACTGAACGATTGGCAGCAACTCGCCGTGGAAGGTTATTTCCACGCAAAAAATCCATGGTTGTTTTACCATGAACAATTTTCGGAGACGCTCTCCGGTATGATGGGATGCGGGAAGGATGAGGTCACCGTTATGAATACGCTTACGGTAAACCTCCACCTGATGCTGCAAAGTTTTTACCGCCCCTCTGGTAAACGAAATAAGATCATCATGGAGGCCGGCGCTTTCCCCTCCGATCAATACGCGCTGGAAACCGTGGCGCGGCTGCACCACCTCGATCCTGATACCACGATCGTGGAAATACACCCGCGTTCAGGAGAGAAGCTACTGCGTACGGAAGATATTATTGC
>CAMLPA010000233.1 GCA_946481605.1 uncultured Flavihumibacter sp.
ATGGCCGCCGCTACCCATATAGATGGACGGAAGCGCAGCATGTCTATGGAAATATGGGGGAGGTATTTGGCCGGTGTCCAGTTGCCGGAAAGAAACAATACTATAAACAGGAAGTAATACGGTGCCAGCAAACCCATCAGCGTGATCACCCATTCCGAGAACCGGAACGGACGCATCAGCAACAGCGCGAAAAACACCAGCAATACAAATGCCGCCGCGGGAAAGAAAAGAAAGGACGCCAGCCCCACCAGGATACCCATATTGAACAACTGCGTCTTCGGACTTTGTGTATTGTACAGCGCCATCATTTTTACCAGCGCCCAGATCAGCAGCGAGTTTACCAGTAAACCTGCGGAAAAAAGATTCCATTCGGGGAAGAACGAAGTGATGAGCAGATAACTCATTCCTGCGAGGAAATTCGGTTTCGGAAACAGCCGCTGGTCGTTCACGATCTTGTTGAGGTGCGAGGCCTGGGTGAAGAGCAGCAGGAAACTGAGCAGGGAGAATATGACCGGACTTCCACCTGAAACACAGTTCAGCCACGTTACCAGTTCGCGGTACAGGAACCCGTCCTGCGGCTTGGTGACCGGCAAGGATGGATGCAGGAACACCGGGAACTTCAGTACCAGTGCGTAAATAAGAAGGATCAGGGCGTTCCCCGGGTTTTTCTGCTTGAATATTGTAATCACCTTAGGCTGGTTGTTTTAGAAATCTACTTTCGCGAAGCAAAGATAGTTTCTATAAAAACAAGGTACAACCATTTGGCGCGCGGAAACCTGTTTTGCGTAACGCGGCATGAATTCGTAGCCTTTATCGAGGTTTTTAATGGTGGGCGAACGGGTGATCTGCCCGTCCGGACTAACAGTTTGTTCACTCAGGATCAGACTCCTGCGTTCCACTTCGTTGAAAAGGAAATGGAGTTGCCCGCCGGTAACCAGCGAAGCGTAAGAGATCAGGAAATCACTTTCGTCATCGAACTGTGTTTTGGGGATCACGTTGCTCCATTCCAGTTCACCTTTATTGTTGAAGGAGATCACCATGATGTTATCGGCATGGTAGCGGGTGGCGGGTGTATTGTTGTAGCGCCAGGAGTTCCATCCCCAGGGACTGTAATACCGGTTCCAGAAATAATAATCTGAAGGCATCATCCAGGGGTTGCGGTAAGAGAGATAGTCCCACCTGTTCCAGGTATAGCCGCGGGAAGTGGTGTAGTTGGATTCAGCCGCGAGAATGAATCCACCATCCACACGAGGTATAATTGTTTTGATGAAATAGTCGTTGAAGGCCATTTTCAGGTTCGATTCCCCTTTCGCCATGCTGCGGAGCTCATCGTTGAACACCACGGCATTGCTTTTGGAGATGGAGTCAGCCTTGTTGTCGTAGGCTGCGGTGTACATGCCTTCTATGTTACCCCTTCTTTGTTTGTAGTAGAAGGCGGTCAGCAGGAAGTGGTTGTTCAGATTGTCGATCCTGATTTTCACTTCATCGAGGTACCTGCCGCCCAGGTCCAGTTCGTGCATCGAGAACTGGTCGGCTCCCGCTGGTTTGGTGACCATGAACAGTTTGCTGATGTTGTCGTTGCCACCTGAACGGATGAATTTCCCGAAAACGAGTTCTCCGCTGTTGGAAACCTGGAAATCGGTGAAGAAATCGTTGCGTTCGTCCATGGCCATGTTCAACTGTTTTTTCTCCAGTTGTTTCAATTGGTCGTCCAGCAATACGGTGGTGAAAACAAAATTTTTCGCGTTCCTGCTGTTGATCTTCAGCGCCATGATCCTTTTCTTGTCATCGCTTACCAGGGTGGAGTATAACTTGTTGTCTGCCGAGAAGCCGATCTGGGTAGTATCAATATCTATGGGTTCTCCGATTTTTTTGCCATCCGGACCAACTTTCACGCCAACACAATGCACGATATTCTTTTTCTGGAACTGGTAGATCATATAGGCGAAATCCGGATATGAAACGAAATCCACGTTAATCACCCGGTCGGGCATATAATCGTGGTTCACCCTTTCGAGCAGTTTCATGTCGTTATCATATACGCTGATGGCGTTTTCGGCGCGGTTGTTCTTGAACACGAGGTAATTGTTACCGAGCTTGCCGATGATTTCAAAATTCGTGCGCTTACTGTCTTCCCGTTCCGGTTCAGAATAGGAAATCCTTTGGGAGAAACCTTCCGTGAGTGAAAAACACAAAGCCAGGGTAAGCGTTAACAAGCATCTGATGTTCATAATTCCTGTGTTTATACGATAAATGTATAGCATTGGCGGCACATTTCGGGCAGAAGGGCCTGCTGGCCACGGCAATGAATATACTGGTAAACGAAATATGGCCCTGCCGGGTTGTATATAAACTGTGTTAAACTTTCTCAAAAAGGGGGCCGGAAACGCTTTTTGAAATACCGCTGAACAATATACCTTTGTTCCATATTCCAACAACACAGCAACGTGGGCAAACAACTGAACAAAGTTACCGCAGCGGGCCTTTTAGTGGCGCTGGGTATTATTTACGGCGACATCGGGACCTCTCCTCTTTACGTTTTCAACGCCATCATCAACGAGAAAGTAATTTCAGAAGACCTGATCCT
The DNA here is from genome assembly GCA_946481605.1 of uncultured Flavihumibacter sp. The sequence continues at coordinate 2,588 of CAMLPA010000233.1, forward strand.
GGGGAGCCTTTCCTGCATCATCTGGACCATCACGCTTCAAACCACCGTTAAATACGTGATCCTCACCCTCCGGGCCGATAACAAGGGGGAAGGTGGTACTTTTTCCCTCTACGCCCTGGTGCGCAGACGAAAAAAATGGCTGGTGATTCCGGCCATGATCGGCGGCGCCGCCCTGCTTTCCGACGGCATCATTACACCGCCCATCTCCATTACCTCGGCCATTGAGGGGCTTAAACAGATTCCCGCACTCCACGATATTGAAAGAATGACCATCGTATACATTGTACTGGGCATTCTCACACTTTTCTTTTTCATGCAGCAATTCGGGACCCATTCTATCGGCCGCCTTTTCGGACCTATCATGTCGCTGTGGTTCCTTATGCTGGCAGGTTTGGGCATCTATCATTTCGCCGACGATCTTTCCGTGCTCAAGGCTTTCAGCCCGCATTATGCCATTCAGTTTCTCGTTACCTATCCCGCAGGTTTCTGGGTGCTGGGCGCCGTATTTCTATGTACTACGGGCGCTGAAGCCCTGTATTCCGATCTCGGACACTGTGGAAGAGGAAACATCCGCATCTCCTGGATATTCGTGAAAACCTGTTTGCTTGTTAACTATATTGGTCAGGCGGCCAACCTGCTTTCGCACCACAACGGCAAATTTGTGAATGAAGCGCTGGGATTGAATGCGTTTTACGACCTCATGCCCCAGTGGTTCGTGATCATCGGTATCGTGATCGCCACTTCAGCGGCCATCATCGCGAGTCAGGCCATGATCTCGGGTTCTTTCACCCTTATCTCCGAAGCCATGCGCCTCAACCTTTGGCCACGCATGAAAGTGAACTATCCTTCCGAAGAAAAAGGACAACTTTTTATACCAGGCGTAAACATATTGCTGTACCTCGGCTGTTGCGGCGTGGTGCTGTATTTTCAGCGCTCTTCCAGCATGGAAGCGGCTTACGGACTTGCCATCACGCTTTGTATGCTTTCTACCACTATTCTTTTCTCGAACTACCTCGTTTCCAAAAGGGTGCCCGCCTTCTGGATTTACGTGTTCCTCGTGGTGTACATCGTTATCGAATCGTCTTTCCTTGTGGCGAACCTGATCAAATTCACACACGGCGGCTACATTACGCTGATGATCGGTGGCATCATGTTCCTCGTGATGTACACCTGGCACCGTTCCCGTAAAATCAAGAACCGTTATGTGGAATTCGTGCGCCTCGACCAGTATATTCCCATGATCCAGGAACTGAGCAACGACAAGTCTGTTCCCAAATACGCCACGCACCTGGTGTACCTCACTTCCGCGAATAACCCGAAGGAGATTGAACACAAGATCATTTATTCCATTCTTAACCGGAAGCCCAAACGCTCCGATATCTACTGGTTCGTGCACGTGGATACCCTGGATGACCCCTATACCTGCGAATATTCCGTAGACCATATTATACCCAACGACATCATTCGCGTGGAGTTCAGGCTTGGTTTCCGTGTGCAGCAACGCATCAACCTGATGTTCCGGAAAGTAGTGGAAGACCTGGTGAAGAACAAGGAAGTGAACATCACCAGCCGCTACGAATCCCTGGAAAAAAACAATGTGGTGGGCGATTTCCAGTTCATCGTGATGGAAAAATACCTTTCCCAGGACAACGAACTGCCTTTCTTCGAACGCATCATTATGAAACTGTATTTCTGGATTAAAGAAATTAGTTTGTCAGAAGAACGCGGCTTCGGGCTCGATACTTCTAATGTGGTAATCGAGAAATTCCCCCTAATTGTATCTCCCGTAAGTAACCTGCGGCTCACCCGCATCAACCAGGACGTCGACTGATGAAAGAACTCAGTTGGGAAGAATGGAAGGCGTTGGCGCAGAAAGGGGAGCCTTTTGCTTTACTCGATGTGCGCGAAGCTTCAGAAAGAGACGCGTACAATATCGGTGGAATATGGATTCCATTGGGAGAAATCATGCAACGGTATACCGAGATTCCGCAAGATGTTCCCGTGCTTGTGTATTGCAGAAAAGGCATCAGGAGCGGCATCGCCATTCAGCGGCTCGAAGCGCGTTTTGGTTGGACGAATTTGTTTAACCTCAGAGGCGGGTTGCCGGTTCAGAAGCTGTAGCAACGGAACCGGTAGGGCCACCAACATTCTTCCCCAACTCCTCCACCGTGCGTGCAATGAAGATGAACTGGTCGGCTATGGATTTATACTCGGAAAGTGTTTTCCGCACCGGACTATCCGCCACACCTCTGCCCAACTCTATACTTCTTTCCTGCTTCAATTGCATCACTTCGTTGTTCAACTGTTTTAATGCCTGTTGTGTGGGAGAGGCATCCTCCGCCAATTGTTTATCTACGGGAACGCCATTTAGTTTCTTTTCGATGTCTTCCAGTTGATGGTTCAGCGCGGTGGTCAGTTGTTGTAATACCGGTTTCTGGTAATGTTGCGCCAATGGCTGCGCATAGTAAGATACGGTAGCGATATGCGAAGTAAGCACATGGTTGAGCACCACGAACTGGTGCATTTCCTTGCTGTTCTTCTGTTGGTGCACCGGTTCCGACATCATCCGGTTAAACGCATCGGTAAGGTTGGCCAGCGACACGAACGCGTTCTTCCTGGATAATTTGTATTCCGTATTGGTGTAGGGCTTTCCTGCAAAAGCGCCTGCGATCACTTTAAAATATTCGCGGTTATCGCGGATGGCGTGGATCATATATTGCCTGATCTGCGTGTACTCCCATGCGGGTACCAGGAAATAATTCGCCAGGAACGCGATGGCCGAACCAATAGCCGTATCAATCACTCTTTCTGTAAGCAGGGTCCTGAAATCGCCGGGGAAAAGCAGTTGAAAAAGTATTAGAATATACGGCGTCATCAATACCACACTCAGCAGGTATTTGGCGCGCATGAAACTGAATGTGCCGATCATCAGGAAGATCATGATGGCCAGCAGGATGTTTTTATCCTGGATGAAATACAGCAGCAATAAACCGATGGCCGCGCCTGCGATGGTGCCGATCAGTCTTTCCCCGTTTCTTTTCTTAGTAAGGCTGTACGCGGGTTTCAGGATCACGATGATGGTGAGTAATATCCAGTAACTGTGTCCAAACGGGAGAATCAGCGAAATGAGGTATCCGGCGAAAGTGGCTACGCTCACCCTTACGGCATGCCGGAAAGTGTTGGATTCCAAAGTAAGGTTCGATA
>CAMLPA010000234.1 GCA_946481605.1 uncultured Flavihumibacter sp.
ATGCGCAGGAGTTGGCTGAAAAATATGGCCGGATGCCCGTCAGGAATAAACTGATCGATATTGTAGGAAAGAATGCCACAGCGATGGGGGCTAAGGGAGACCGCACCGGTTTTGAAGCGTTGGTGTTGGCTGCGAAGCCCGTTTTTACTGAAAAGGAATGGCGGCGTTTCCATAAGATCTTCATGGAAAACTATTTTAAAGCGGGCCAGGATATGAAAGGGCTGGCGGAGTTTATTGTTTCCAGTGGCCACTACGATTGGGAGGACAAGGTTACAGCAGTGGCGCAACTCAGTAACAGTAAACTTTCTGCTGAGAAATGGTCGCCGTTTCTCCAGGTACTTGCAGATAAGGAAATTCCCGCATTTGAAAAAGCCTATACAAAAGCCTTTGTTTTTTATAAGCTGGATGATAAATCCGGTGCATTGTCGGCCATAAAAGAAGCAGTTTCCGCGCCGGGTGGTAAACCGCATGAGGTGGAAAACGCGAAAAAGTTCATGGACTGGCTGGCGGCAGGCGCATCCACAGTGTTTACACCGGTTCCCGTTTACCGGAATAAGCCGTTGCTGAGCGAATAAAGTGCCCGGGAGGGCTGGAAAACGGAACATGGTGGGTACCCGGTGCCACCGACGTTGTTTTCTCCGGCGGGTAACCGTGTTTTTCTCCCGTCAACCTGGTGCTTTTCCCTGGCGTAAAAAGTTGTTTTTCCCCACTATTGGCATTCCAATGGTGGGGATTTCTTTTAAGCGAATTCTTCTCATCTCTCTATATTTGCACCATGCAGCAATACCTTCAGCTCGTCCAACATATCCTCGATCACGGAGCGGAAAAGTCAGACAGAACCGGTACCGGGACACTGAGTTGTTTCGGTTACCAGATGCGCTTCGATTTATCCGAAGGCTTTCCCCTGGTGACCACCAAAAAACTTCACCTGAAAAGCATCATCCACGAACTGCTCTGGTTCCTGAAAGGAGCCACCAATATCGCCTACCTCAAGGAACATGGGGTGAGCATCTGGGATGAATGGGCCAATGCCGAAGGTGACCTGGGGCCCGTGTATGGAAAGCAATGGAGAAGCTGGACCGGCGCGGATGGCAAAACATTCGACCAGATAAAGGATGTGTTGCACCAAATCAAAAACAATCCCGACTCCCGGAGGATGATCGTTTCTGCCTGGAATGTGGCGGAGTTGCCGGAAATGGCGCTGATGCCCTGCCACGCGCTTTTCCAGTTTTATGTGGCCCCCGGAAAAAACGGAGGGAAACCGAAACTAAGCTGCCAGTTGTACCAGCGCAGCGCGGATGTGTTCCTCGGCGTTCCTTTTAATATTGCCTCGTACGCCTTGCTCACCCTCATGATGGCGCAGGTTTGTGACATGGAACCCGGCGATTTTGTACACAGCTTCGGGGATGTGCACCTGTACAGCAACCACCTGGAGCAGGCTAAACTGCAATTGAGCCGCACCCCGCATGTATTACCGCAAATGAAACTGAATCCGGAAGTGAAGGACCTGTTCAGCTTCCGGTTCGAAGATTTTACCCTCGAAAATTACCATCCACATCCCGCAATTAAAGCGCCGGTGGCCGTTTAATATTATGGAGAAACATGGAATGCGCGTATCGTTGGTAGTGGCCGCCGCAGAAAACAATGCCATTGGCCGCAACAATGAACTGATCTGGAAGCTGTCAGCCGATCTGAAGTTCTTCAAACACCTTACCTGGGCCATGCCCGTAGTAATGGGTAGAAAAACCTTCGATTCGATGGGAAAGCCTCTGAACGGGCGTATCAATATCGTGATTACCCGGCAGCAGGACTGGTCTGCTGAAGGTGTTCAGGTGGCATCTTCGCTGGAAGAAGCGCTGGCGCTGGCCGCGGATGCTGATTGTAAAGAGGTATTCATTATCGGAGGCGCTGAAATTTACAGGCAGTCGCTTCCGTTTGCCGACAGGGTTTACCTCACCCGCGTACATGTTGCACCCGAAGCAGATGCTTTTTTTCCGGCACTTTCTTCAGAAGAATGGAAAATGGTGGCGGACGACCCCAGAAAAGCCGACACAAAAAACGAATACGATTTCAGTTTTCAAACCTGGGATAGAACCTGATCGCATGTATTCTGCCCCCGCACTCGCAAAAAAGTATATTCAATATTACCTCACCGCTTCAAATGGGAAGGGACATGGTATTCATTCACCTTTCGTCTACGATTTCGTGACCAATGTGCTGAACGATAAGCGTCACTATTATGCGTATACGCAGGTAGAACAATTGAGAGAAGCACTGAAATCCGACCAGGAAGCACTTGAGATTGTAGACATGGGCGCCGGAAGTGTTTCAGGAAATACCACCCGCCGAACCGTGGCGTCTATTGTCAGGAACGCGGCCAAGTCGCGGAAACTGGCGCAATTGCTGTTCCGGGTGGCCAATCATTACGGTGCCGACAGAATGCTGGAACTGGGCACATCCCTGGGTATCACCACTTCATACCTGTCGCTGGCGCGTTTAGGGGGCACCGTTACTACTATTGAAGGGGCTCCGGCTATTGCAGCAGCGGCTGCAAGAAGTTTTCAGTCGTTGGGATTGCGTAATGTGGCCCAGCTTACCGGCAATTTTGATGAAGTACTTCCTGCGATTCTTCCCGCCCCGGAAACTTACGATCTTGTTTATATTGATGGTAACCACAGGAAGGAACCTACGTTGCGCTACTTCGAACAATTGCTGCCGAATATGTCCGGGCATTCCGTGATGATATTTGATGATATCCATTGGAGTCGGGAAATGGAAGCGGCCTGGGAAGAGATCAAACAACATCCTGCGGTAATGCTGAGCATTGATCTTTTCTTCCTCGGTTTTGTATTTTTCCGGCCTGAGTTCCTGGTGAAACAACACTTTACCATCCGGTTCTGATCTTTCAATTTTCTTCCTGAAATCAGGAACACGAATCCATAAAAAGATGTAACTTCTATCCTGAACCGAAGCCGGAGTACCCGGCAGGAAATAATCAACTATGGCGGGGATGAAAATTGGTATCCTGAAGGAAAACGAAGGGGAAAAAAGAGTGTCTATGCTGCCCGAAGCGGTAAAACAACTCATCACTGGTGGCGCGGAAGTGCTGGTGGAAGAAAATGCTGGCCTTGCGGCGGCGGCTCCCGATGAGGGATATGCGCAGGTTGGCGCTGTTGTGATCAATCGGCAAACTTTGTTGGAAGAAGCTGATTTGTTATTATCTATTCACCTGCCCAACGATCTTTCAAATATTCCAGCCGGGAAATGGCTTTGCGGAACTTTTCAGCCTCTGTTCCGCTTTGAGGCCATGCAACAACTTGCGGAGAAAAACAGTATTGTTTTCAGTATGGACATGTTGCCGCGCACCACGCGTGCCCAAAGTATGGACGTGCTCAGTTCCCAGGCCAATATAGCCGGCTACAAAGCCGTATTGCTGGCGGCGCATTTGTATCCCCGCTATTTCCCCATGCTCATGACCGCCGCAGGATCCGTTCCACCCGCGAAAATGCTGATACTCGGCGCAGGCGTGGCCGGATTGCAGGCCATTGCTACGGGCCGCAGATTGGGAGCGGTGGTGGAAGTGTTTGATACAAGGCCCGCCGTGAAAGAAGAAGTGATGAGCCTCGGCGCGAAATTCGTGGAAGTAGAAGGAGCAGCGGATGCGTCTTCGGCAGGTGGTTACGCTGTGGAGCAGTCAGAAGATTTTAAAAGAAGACAACAGGAACGCATTGCGGAAAGCATCCGCAAAGCAGATGTGGTGATTACCACCGCGCAGATACCTGGAAAAGCTGCCCCACTCCTCGTAACTGATGAAATGCTCCGTTCTATGCGACCAGGTTCCGTAATCATTGATCTGGCCGCCGCAACAGGAGGCAATACAGCCCAGACAAAAAACAATGAAACGGTTGTGATGGATGGTGTTACTATCGCGGGTTATTCCAATCTCGCGGGAGAAATGCCTTTTGATGCCAGCAGGTTGTACGGTAAAAACCTGCTTAATTTCTTTGCGCTTTTTAAAAAAGAAAACAGCAAATGGGAAGCACCTTTTGAAGATGAACTGATCAAAGGAACCTGTATCACGCTGAATGGAGCGGTGATACATGAAAGAATACAATCATTGTTGACCAAATAATACAAGCCATGTCGAATTTCCTGAACTGGATGGTGATTTACCAGGAACTGATTTATATCGTAATACTCATGATTTTCCTGGGCATAGAAGTGATCGGTCGGGTGCCGTCGGTACTGCACACACCGTTAATGAGCGGGGCGAATGCCATACATGGCGTAGTGATCATCGGCGCCATTATCGTGATGGGAAAGGCAGCCCCTGATAATTACGCTGCGCTGATACTTGGTTTCCTGGCCGTGATACTCGGAACGGTGAACGTGGTGGGCGGTTTCGTGGTAACGGACCGCATGCTGGAAATGTTCCGGAAAAAGAAACAATCCTGAATCAAATAGCAAGGACAAAAACAATATTATGGGAAACTCAATGCTGATGCTGGCTTATCTCCTTGCTTCCATCAGTTTCATCGTGGGATTGAAAATGCTTTCTCACCCTGAAACTGCCAAAAAGGGCAACCTGATTGCAGGAGCAGGCATGTTAATCGCAATACTGGCGACGATCTTTTTGTACGAAGAAGAGGGGCAAACACTCGGCAATTATGGCTGGATATTTTCTGGTTTGCTGATCGGTTCCGTAATTGGGTGGATGGCCGCCAAAAAAGTGCAGATGACTGCAATGCCTGAAATGGTGAGTCTTTTTAACGGTATGGGCGGGGCTTGCGCGGCGTTGATTTCACTGGTAGAATTCGCGCACCTCCAGGATATGGTAAATATTACGGGAGCATCGATCCAGGTTTCGGGGGCGCTTGATGTGCTGCCCGACGAATGGAGAGATGTATTGTACAGTAATAAGATTACGCCCGTTTCGCTGTGGATCATCGTTGCGGGTCTGGTGATCGGCTCTGTATCTTTTGCCGGAAGTATGATTGCATGGGGGAAATTGCGCGGTAAAATAAAAGATGTTCGTTTCAAAGGGCAGCAGGCGCTGAGTTTGCTGATGCTGGGCGTAATGGTGCTGATGGCCGTTTTGTTGTGGTGGAACGCATCCATTATTGGTGCCGATAGTGAATCGGACTTGCTGACTAATGCTGCGTTGTTTTACGGATTATTCGCCGTAGCATTGTTGTATGGCGTATTCTTCGTGTTACCAATCGGCGGTGCGGATATGCCTGTCGTGATTTCTCTGCTGAACTCTTTCACCGGTGTTGCCGCAGCTTGCGGCGGATTTTTGTATGAGAACAAAGCCATGCTTACCGGAGGTATTCTCGTGGGCGCGGCAGGAACATTGCTCACCATATTGATGTGCAGGGCAATGAACCGTTCCCTCAAAAATGTATTGCTGGGTTCATTTGGCGCCACCGGTACGACGGCAGCACAAACGAGTGAACAGGGAAATTACAAAGAGGTGTCATTGAATGATGCCGCCATGATGATGAATTATGCTGAACGCGTAATGATTGTTCCGGGCTATGGACTGGCGGTTGCGCAGGCGCAACATGCCTGTCATGAACTGGAGAAGTTATTGTCTGCGAGGGGAGTGGAAGTCGGTTATGCCATTCACCCTGTTGCGGGGCGGATGCCCGGGCACATGAATGTGTTGCTGGCCGAAGCAGATGTTCCCTACGAAAAATTGCTTGAAATGGAAGCGGCCAACGAATTGTTTCCCCGCACTGATGTGGTGCTTGTACTCGGCGCCAACGATGTGGTGAATCCCGC
>CAMLPA010000235.1 GCA_946481605.1 uncultured Flavihumibacter sp.
AGGTTTCGCCCCAGCTTTTGTGGTAGAAAGCATTGTCGTGGTTGCCTGCGGAAGCCACCGCGGCTTTATAGAATTCAGGGTACGTGCAGATAGCGGCTGCGGCCATGGCCCCACCACCTGAATGTCCGATAATGCCTATGCGTGTACTGTCCATATAAGTATTGCCGCGCATCAACTGCCGGAGACCATGCCGGTCGTCTTCCAGCGCATAATCACGGAGGTTTCCGTAACCATAAGTAGCGTACGCTTTCCCTCTGAACGGACTGCTTCCTCTATGTCCCATCACTACTACGATGAACCCGGCTTCTGCAAGCGCCGCGTTGTTGTATTTGTCGAACACGGTAAAATCGGGCCAAACGGTTTCCGTAAATGGTCCGGGATACACTTGGGAGATCACAGGATATTTTTTAGAGGAATCGAAACGGGAAGGCTTCCAGATGAGGCCGTACAGCAAGGTGGAATCATCGGCGGCTTTCACGGTGAAAGGCTCGGGATGACGCCACCCATAACCGTACAGACGCGACACATCCGGTTTTTCAAGTTCCATCAGTAATTTCCCGGCCAGCGAACGGATCGTGATTTGTGGCGACTGGTCTATGCTTGAAAACACATCTATGTAATATTTACCTTCCGGGTGGAACCATACTTTGTGGTGCGCATTTTCTTTCGTGTGCAGCTTCACCGCACCACCTTCCAGCGACACTTCATACAAATGCTGGAGGTTAGGATTTCTTCCCGGTTCTTTTCCGTATCCGTAGAAATAAAGTTTTCTGCCACGCTCGTCCAGCCTTACTTTTCTGGCTGACGTCCATGGTCCGTTGGTAAGCGTTCTTTTCAAATTCCCATTCCGGTCGTACAGGTAGAAGTGTCCCCATCCTGAGCGGTCGCTCCACCAGAGCCATTCGTTGCCATTGTTTACGGGGATCACTTGGAAAAGATCGGGACTGAAATAACGATCCGTTGTTTCAGCAATGATCACACGTATTTTGCCGGAAACAAGGTGTGCTGCGCACAATTCAATTTGTTGTCCGGTTCTGCTTTTCCGCGTAAAGAATACTTCGTTGAATACTGGGTTGGCGCCGATTATCTTCACTTCCTGGTCCTTCCACTTTGCGATACCCACTTTGTTTATCCTGCCGGATGTATCGCCAATATAGAGTTCGTACTGCGTAACGGCAGTATCTCCGGCGAGCTGGTATTTCCATTTTTCCATCCAGGGATGTGGCGGCATGCTGTGCACCAAGGGCATTTCAAATACCTTCCTGTTGTCTTCGCGGAGCGCGTAAAAAAAAGCGGAGGTATCCACCCAGCGGGCAACAGTAGCCGCAGGACGGTCAGCCCGTTCATCCGCCTCGTATTCAGCAAAGGAGTAGTAGCGTGTACCATCCGTACTGAGGCGCTTTGTTTCCACACTATCCCGTTGCAGGAACAACTGATGCCCGTTGCTGTACAATACATACCTGTTGTTGGCGGTATGCTCCCCCACACCGCGGTATCTTACCGGCTTCTTCGGACCGGGATCAGGCCCCGGCACCAGCTTCTTCGTTTTCGCAACCGGATCGGCCAGCCAGTATTTTCTTACCCCGGGCGTATCTTCCCAAACATACCAGAACGCGTTGGAATCGGGCAGGAAGAATGGCACGATGTCCAGACTTCCCACCAGTTTCCTGAGCGCAGGCACATCAAAGGAATCGACCGCAGCCGTTCTTTTGAGGTCCACCGGATACGAAGGGGAATATTGTGCCTTCAATACATGTTGCACCTGCATACAAAGACACAGCAACAGCAACTTCTTCGCGTTTATCATCAATTGGCGTTTTCATTCAGCCTTTTCAGTTGGGAATTGGCCAGTGATACAAGGTGCGGATTAGTGGATGTATTGACCAGGTCGCTGAACATCGTTTTCAGGATACCGTCAAATTCATGCTTTGGAAGATGAGTCATGTAGCCACCCATGAACGAGAAGAATACACGTTTGTGCTCCTCCGAAAACTTAATGGTATTCGCTGCCAGTAATTCAAGCAATTCCTCATCATCCTTACGCCCTGCGGCACCCGCAATCTTCACCAGTTCCACCAGTTGTTTTTTATCTTTCATACCAGAAGCTTCGGCATACGCCACCAGGTCGTTGAACATACCTGGCGTATAAGGTTCTTTTTTGAAGTACCAGTCGCGCAGTGCGTGTTCTGCCAAAGCACCATACAAGGTTCTTATTCTTGCATCCACTGTATCCGCGGCGATCTTCTTCACGAAAGCCTTCCTGTTTTGCACAAGGTAACGGAACGAGGCCGAATGCACATTAGAAAGGTACATGGCATACCGGTTTTCTCCAAAGAGGAACCAGTTTTCCGGAGCAGTCCTTTCTTTCGGCGTAAGCGAAGCCAGGTATTCCTTAGCAGCATTCTGTGCGGCGGATATCTCCTGCACTTCCACTTTCATTCTGATATAGTTCCTCCAAACTTCGGGCGTTCGGTTGCCGGAAGCATAAGCCTGCTCCAGCGCAAATACTTTATTGTCCGGAGCCATCCCGGAGCGAACAGTGGATACGAATTGCGAATCGCTCATGCCGCCGATGAATTTGAAATGCAGGGAACCATCCGGCTTCAGCAGCAGGAAAGTGGGGAACGCACCCACGGCGTATTTTTTCAGCAACGCCGGTCCTTCTCCTTTTTCCATGTCTACTTTCAGGTTCACGAAATGCGCGTTCATAAACGCGCCTACGTTTTCTTTCGGAAACACCTGCTTATCCATGCCTTTACAGGGCCCGCACCATTCGGTGTAACAATCGATGAAAACCAGGCGGTCTTCTTTACCGGCTTTGTTCAGCGCTTCCTGGAACGTAATTTTTTCAAATTTCACCCCTTGTGCAAGCGCACTCATACCTGTGAAAGAAAGTATTGCGACTAATGCGAACAGCCATTTTTGCATACGTTGAATTTATCAGTTAAACGCGTTGCCCACAGCCTGGAGGTCAACGTTATAATTTTCTTTGTAATACTCACGCACGATGTTATAGCGTTGGCGAATTCTGCCATTGCTGTCTTTAGTGGTGTTCAGGATGCCTTTGAAACTGGCATCAGTATTTGGCGTACTGGTATTCAGTGTCTGTTCGCTGGTAGTCATCATGGCGAGCATATAGAATCCCCAGTCGAGGTCGGCGTTGGGAGAATTGTAATAGGTATATATGATACCTTGTCCGTAAGCGGCGGCCTGTGTGGAAATCGTGGCGTTGTAATTGGCCACCGCCGCGAAACGGGTAGTAGCCGAAGCCATCCTTCTCAGGCCGATACTTTGTCCGAAGATGAGGTTCAGCTTCGCTCCCGCTGCTTTTACTTCCGCAGGCGTAAGAGAAGTACCGGCCTGGTTGCCATGGTTTACGCAGATGTTGTCGTAGTTGAACCATGCCGCCACGGGTTTAGCGCCTTTCTCTATTGTAAGCGGGTTAAACGATACGTACCTGGTGAATACGGAATCTACTGAACGGCACAACATGATTTTCACCGGCAGGAACTCCTTCAGAAAAGCATCTGAATAATATTTGAACCAGATGGTATCCAGCAGTTTCAATTGGGAAGCCACATAAGCGGGATCAGCCTTCACAGCCTCATATCCGTTGCTCCAGGCACCGGAGGCGTTTTGCGTACTGTTCTTCCAGCCGCCGGGTGTCCAGTAGGTATCTTTATCGGTAAACTCGTACAGCAGGTATTTGCCGTATTTTTCATAGAAGTTCAGTATGGTCTGGTCATAGTCATTGTTACCTTGTGGCACCACATACCCATCGGTTCCTTCGGAAGGCTGCAGCGCGTCTTCTTTTTTGTAACAGGAAACCAGTAGCAGCAGTGGCAGTATATAAAAAATAGTCTTTTTCATTTTAGCTGAATTTGAACATTAACGGGGATTGGGTTGCAGCGCGTTGTTCGCTTCGATGGCGGGGTAAGGAATCGGCAATGCGTAGAGCAGACTTCCGGCAGGCAGTTCGTGTTCGGAAGACTGGTTGTTCGCATCAATAAAAGTATGCTTCACAGGAATTCGCCAGCGGCGGATATCGAACCAGCGGTGCCCATCTTCCAGACAAAGTTCTTTTCTCCTTTCATTTTGGTAGAAGGCCCAGAGTTCATCTCCATCGGTGATGGTTACTGGCTGGTAAGGTGTGTTCCGGGTATCGTACCGCGCTATGCGCAAAGTGTTCAGGTCTTCAAGCGCGTTGGTGAGCGCAACCGCCGACTGATCGCCAAGTGCGTTGAGCCTGATGATGGCTTCGGCCCTGTTGAGGTACATTTCGGCTACACGGATACCGCGGTCCCCGATTGTTGTAGTGTTCATCCCGATCTTTAAAGATTTGAGCGGATATTGAACACCGGAAACGGTGTACTTCACGAAATAGGAAACATAACGCAGATCTCCCTGATTGGTAGTACCTGTTCCTTTATCGTATAAATTGGCCAGTTGGTTTGAAACTGCAAAGGGCGGATGCAGATTGGACACATTCGCAATAGCCGGGAAATACGCATTAGCGCCGGTTGGGTTCACACCATAACTCCAGATTACTTCCTGGCTCGCTGCCGGATCGTAGATGCCTGCAACGGAAAACACATTCGAGGCATTGAAGTAAGTGGAAAGCAATGTGAGAGAAGGTTTCAGGTCAATTACTGCGGTTGCGTAGGCTGCTGCCTTTTTAAGGTCTTCGGTTGAACCTTTGTAAAGATAAAACCTGCTCAATACCGCTTTCGCCGTAACATGCCCTACCCTGAAGGTATTTGTTGGCGCATAATATGCTTCCAGTAGTTGTTCTGCCTGCAACAGGTCCTTCTCCACCTGAGCATACACTTCCTGCACCGTATTGCGCACCTTTCTTTCATCTGATACTTTTGAAGAAAGGATCAGTGGCACGGCCAGGTTGGCAGCAGGATTACCACCTGGTTCATCATAAGGCCGGCCATAAATATTGGCCAGTTTAAAGTAATAATATCCGCGCAGGAAGAGCGCCTGTCCTTCCAACGCTTTCTTTTCCGTTTCCGGACCATTCACCTTGTCTAAATAGTCAAGGATCAGGTTACAACCGTTAATCAGCTTGTAATAGTTGACCCAGGAGTTCTGATCGGCAGACAATCCCGTTTCTGTTCTTTCAAACATATTCGGATCGAACCGGAAGAGGAAATAGCCGTTGTTCAGAAAACTGGTAAAGGTGCCGTTGATTTCTCCATTGGGCAGGCGGGGCACGCCATTGCACTGGATATCATCGGTGAGCAGATCGAGGTAAGTATCAAAAACATTCTGATAGGGATACGCTGTACCAATAAGCAGCGCATACAGGTCAGCGGTAGTTGTTGGCCTGATCTCATCCTGGCTGGATTCCTCCAGGAACTTACTGCACGATGCCAGGAAGCAGGCGCAGCCGATTAAAAATAGAGAACAATATTTTTTCATAACGTTGGTATACTATTTTTAGAAACTTGCATTGATTCTGAAAGAGAAGCTTCTTGTTCTGGGTTGTGCGCCTGTGGCCACTTCCGCGTCTCGTCCTTTAAAATCTTTGCTCACCCAGGCAAATACATTGGAGGCACTGACACCCGCAGAGAGGTTCTTTGCGCGAAGTGCCGATACAATTTTTCCGGGCAGGTTATAAGAAAGCGAAATACTGTTCATTCTTAAAGTGGAAGCGTCCACCACCCTTGCCGTACTGAAGTTGTACATCTGGTAAACATTGGAATAGGTCTTTCCATCGGGCAAAAGGAAATTTGCGGA